>NZ_JAUBTR010000087.1:0-25395 GCF_036705045.1 Microcoleus sp. BR0-C5 | reverse complement strand
CTGCCTTTTCTCCGGTCTCCTCTGACCTTTTTTCGGCTGCCTTTTTTACACCAGTTCTTTCTTCTGGTGACTCTTAAGCTAAATCCACTCTCGTCCCAAAACCATACCTGTAATCGTTCTGGCGTTTATTTTTCTATTTTTAAATATTCGGCTATCTTTATTTTAAACGCTGTTATTTTTTCGGGATTTCTCTTCGACTCTAGGCTATACTTAGCCCAGATGTAAACATACTTTTTTTTCTTTAATGTCCTCCGAACTTGTCCTCCACTTAATTTTATTCCTGTGGATTGTTCCAAGTATGTTGCTAATCTCTGCGCTGTCCATCGTCCAAAATTATATCCTAATTCTTGAGGCTCTTTTTCTATAGTTTCTAACCATATTTTTATATATTTATCTGTGGCTTTTTTGTGATTTCTTTTCATCCTCTCATCTATTAGACTTTCTAGATTGTCTGGGTCTCCCTTGACACACCAATAAGATACTTTGTTGACTGAGCAACCCAAAAAATCAGCGATTTTAGATTGTGTCTTGCCGTCATTGAGCAATAATATAATTATAATTATTTCTCTAATATTTGTCTTTTCTTCCTCTCTTAAGGCTTTTTGTAGTTTCTCTATTTGTTGGGTATTGAGATGGTTTTTAGCTGGCATTTTTGTAGATATTGACTAACCTCATTTTTTAGGATACCCTATTTAAAGGCACAACAGCTTAGAGTATTTATTGCACCGCCTCTTAAATGAAGGGCAATTAATAATTAAATGGGGTCGCAAAATCAAAAATAAGGGCAATGCTTGTATCACAGTTTAAATGTGCAACAGCTTATTATTCCTAAATGGTCTATCTTGAGGACTTTAATTTCGTTTTGGGGCTGATTCATGATTTTTTACACCTGTGTTGCTGACTCTATTATCTAATCTTAGCAAAACTTGAAATTTTTTCTAGGTATTTATTTCAGGGTTTCATGTCTCCCAATTTAAACTTATTAAATTTGTCTGAATATCTGCGGAATGTGGGTTTTAAGACTCAGATGTGCGTATTTAAATAATGAGATTAAAATGGGTAGTTATGCTTAGTTAAAAAGCGGGATGCTCCCGATATCAAATCTGTTAGCATGGGAATTCTTCATATATAGCGGTTCTCAGAAAGATTCGCGGACGTAGTTGGGCTTGGGCCCAATACGTTTAGTGGTTATATAAGCTGTCAGTCATACCTCATCTTTTTGAGAAAGGCTATATCTCTTCTCTTTATCTGCGTGAATCTGCGTCAATCCATTCTCATCTGCGCTTGCTGAAATTATTTTTTTTTGACCGCAGATGAGGGCAGATCAACACAAATTAACGCAGATTAATTAGATCGAGTCCGGTTGCTGTGTCGGTAATTGACTGTTGACTGAATTTTACGCTTGTTGCTTTTTTTTAAATGGTATTTTTTAATTAAAAACCCGGTTTCTCTGAGAAACCGGGTTTTTAATCAACAGTATTTATCCGTTTGTAGAGTGCATTAATGGCTTAATGCGAATTCTGGCAATTTCGGCTCAGATGAACCATCTGGCAACACCTTAACCTGACCGTTTTCATCCACATCAACGATCGCCTTTTGGCCGTCTTTCAGCTTCCCAGACAGCATTTCCTCAGCCAGCACATCTTCCAACAACCGCATGATTGCGCGGCGCAAAGGTCGAGCACCGTAGCTGGGATTGTAGCCTTCTGTAACTAACAAATCCTTGAACTTGTCTGTCACCGACAAAGTAATACCCTGTTCGGTTAAGCGGCCGAAGACTTGCTGCAACATGATGTCCGCAATCTGCTTGACTTCTTCCTTGTTCAACTGGCGGAAGACGATAATCTCATCCAAGCGGTTGATAAATTCGGGACGGAAGAACTGTTTCAGTTCTTCGTTTACCAAGCTGCGAACGCGGTTGTACTGCCCGTCTGCGGCACTTTCAGCAAACTCGAAACCGAGACCGCCACCGCCTTTTTCAATCACTCGCGAACCGATGTTTGAGGTCATGATCAGTAGTGTATTCTTAAAGTCCACTGTCCGACCTTTAGCATCAGTCAAGCGGCCGTCTTCCAAGATTTGCAGCATCATGTTGAAGACATCCGGGTGAGCTTTTTCGATTTCGTCGAACAGCACGACGGTGTAAGGACGGCGCCGGACTGCTTCTGTTAGTTGGCCACCTTCGTCGTAGCCAACGTAACCCGGAGGCGAACCGATGAGTTTGGAAACCGTGTGGCGTTCCATGAATTCGGACATATCTAACCGAATCATGGCTTCTTCGGAACCGAAGAAATATGTTGCCAGGGCTTTTGTAAGTTCCGTTTTGCCGACGCCTGTGGGGCCGGAAAAGATGAAACTGGCGATCGGGCGATTCGGATTTTTCAAGCCTACCCGCGCGCGACGGATAGCCCTAGAAACTGCGCTGACAGCTTCTTCTTGACCGATCAAGCGCTGGTGCAGCGTATCTTCCATGTGCAGCAGCAATTCCGATTCGGATTCTGTCAGCTTGCTGACTGGTACTCCCGTCCAATTAGCCACGATGTGGGCGATGTCTTCTTCGGTGACGATGGGAGAAGTTTTGAGTTGGCTTTTATTGATCGTAGCTTCGGCGATTTCGGCTTCAATCTCTAATTCGCGATCGCGCAATTTTCCAGCTTTGTCGAAGTCTTGCTCGCGCACTGCTGCATCTTTTTCTTTTGTTACTGCAGGCAGTTGCTTTTTGAGTTCTTTAACTTCGGGGGGGGTTTGCGAATTCATCACGCGGACGCGGGAACCTGCTTCGTCAATTAAGTCGATCGCCTTGTCTGGCAAAAACCGATCGTTAATGTACCTGTCTGACAGTGTAGCCGCTGCTTCTAAAGCTGCGTCGGAAATTGTCAGTCTGTGATGCTGTTCGTAAGCCGATCGCAACCCGTACAATATTTCTATTGTTTCAGCCACGCTCGGTTCGCCGACTTTGATCGGTTGGAAGCGGCGTTCTAAGGCAGCGTCGCGCTCGATGTGTTTGCGATATTCGTCCAAGGTAGTTGCGCCGACACACTGCAATTCGCCTCTGGCAAGGGCTGGTTTGAGCATATTGGAGGCGTCCATGCTGCCTTGAATTGCGCCTGCACCGACTAAGGTGTGAATTTCATCAATTACCAGAATGATGTTGCCTGCTGCACGAATTTCGGCCATGATTTTCGTCAGCCGTTCCTCAAATTCGCCTCGGAACTTTGTACCAGCAATCAGCGAACCCATATCGAGGCTGATTACTTGTTTGTCTTCTAAAATTTCCGGGACGTTTCTATTAACAATCCGCTGGGCTAGGCCTTCGGCGAGGGCTGTTTTGCCGACTCCCGGTTCGCCTACTAACACTGGATTGTTCTTCGTGCGGCGGCCGAGCACTTGGATCACGCGCTCGATTTCATTTTCGCGGCCCACGACGGGATCGAGTTTGCCGGCTGCGGCTAACTTGGTCAGGTTTGTGCCGAATTCTTCTAAAGTCGGGATTTTGCGATCGCCGCTATCTCCCCTACCTCCGGGTACCGCCGCGACTTCTCCCACGGCACGAATTACCTGAGTGCGGACTCTCTGGCGATCGATCCCCAAGTTTTGCAGCACCTTCGCCGCCACCCCTTCATCGTCCTGAATCAGCCCCAGCAGGATGTGCTCGGTGCCGATGTAATTGTGGCCTAACTGCCGCGCTTCGTTCAGCGCCGTCTCAAAAATGCGCTTGACGCGGGGCGTAAAAGGAATTTCCGGTGGAAGGAACCCAGAACCTCTACCGATGATATTTTCGATTTCATTGCGCGCCTCTTTCAAGTTGAGGCCCATATCCAGTAATACTTTTGCAGCGATGCCAGTGCCTTCGCCGACGAGTCCCAGAAGAATTTGCTCGGTGCCTACAAAATTGTGACCGAGGCGCCGCGCTTCCTCTTGGGCTAGCATGATTGCTTTAATGGCTTGTTCTGTAAAGCGTTCAAACATATTTTTTCTATCCTACTGTCTTGGCGAGGGCTGTATCGCTGCTGGTGAGGAGCGATTTGGAACACTACACAAATTATAGATGTAAATTTTTGTGTATTTCCTTCTTTAACAATGTATCTTGCTAAAGGGGGAGAGACAGTGGGGAGACCCGAATAGTAGGGGTGTGGTTGCCGTCCGCTGTCGATCGGATATTAATTGAGAATAATAGTAGCAAAATGGCTTGATTCCATGAATACTATCATTTTATCTATAAATAGATTCTTGTCCCAGTACATAAAGCTTGATTTTTGTTGGCCTAAGTACATGGTTGAATTAAGCATATAACAGTTGCCATGTCAAGACTTTTGACGGTTGAGGGTGGTCGTGCCGTCAGCCAACAGCCAACAGTCAACAGCGAACAGCGACTCGAATCAGATATATTTTCAACTCTCAGCAGAACTCCATGCAATTTCTCTCGCAATACCAAATCCACTCCACTCTCCACGAAGGTATCGAAACGATTATTTATCGAGGAAAAATCCCCACCCACCAAGATACAACTGTACTCAAAATCCTGAACGCTGAATATCCCACCCTCGATGCAATTACCCGGATCAAGCACGAGTATCGCATTCGCCAACATTTAGACCATCCGGGCCTAGTGAAAGTCATTAGCCTAGAAACCTTTGATAACCGTCTCGGCTTGCTTTTAGAAGACTTTGAGGGCGAATCTCTCGATCGACTGATGTCCAGACAAAAGCTCGAAGTCATCACCTGTTTGAGGTTTGGCATCCAACTCATAAAAACCTTAGAATATCTACACCTTCAAAAAATTATTCACAAAGATATTAAGCCGAGCAATATCATCCTCAACAGCCAAACAGGAATTATTAAACTAACAGATTTCGGGATTGCTTCACGATTAACCAAAGAAAATCCCCAAATTAATAATATTAACTCGATAGTCGGTACTTTTGCTTATATGTCTCCCGAACAAACCGGGAGAATGAACCGCACCCTAGACTACCGCACCGACTTTTATTCTCTCGGAATCACTTTATATGAAATGCTGACTGGTCAATTGCCATTTCCCAGCAACGACCCCTTAGAAATAGTTTACAGTCACATAGCCTCTCAAGCAATTGTACCCCATCAAATTAATTCAGAGATTCCACCAGCCCTCTCACAATTTGTGATGAAATTGATGGCAAAAAATGCCGAAAATAGATATCAAACCGCAGGCGGATTGTTAGCCGATTTAGAAATGTGTTTAACTCAGTTAGAAACTACAGGCAAGATAGTCGATTTTACGCCCGGAAACTTAGATATATTGAGTCAGTTGTTGATTCCTCAAAAATTGTACGGTCGCGAAACACAAGTCAGTCAACTATTAGCAGCCTTTGAACGTGTAGCTAATCCTTGCGAGGAAATTTCTTCTCCTTCCCAAATTGAACTGATCCTAGTGTCGGGTTATGCAGGTATAGGCAAATCAGCCGTAGTTAGCGAAATTCAAAAACCCATCACCAGACAGCGGGGTTATTTTATTTCCGGTAAATTTGACCAATTCAAACGGAATATACCTTACGCATCTTTAATTCAAGCTTTTCAATCTTTGATCCAGCAGTTACTTGCGGAAAATAAGGACAAATTACAACATTGGCAACATCAACTTTTAGCCACACTAGGCGATTCCGGGCAAGTAATTATTGACGTAATTCCCGAACTAGAATTGGTAATTGGGAAACAGCCTGCCGTTGCGGAACTTGCCCCCACAGAAGCACAAAACCGCTTTAACAGGCTATTCAAAGAATTTATCCACGTATTCGCGCAAAAAGAGCATCCCTTAGTCATATTTATCGATGACTTGCAGTGGTCAGATTCAGCAACCTTGAAATTAATGGAATTGCTGGCGACTGATCCCGATAGCAAATATTTACTATTAATTGGAGCCTATCGAGACCATGAAGTTAGCTCTACACATCCTTTAATGCAAACAGTAGAGTACCTTCAAGAAAGGGGGATTATTATCAACAATTTAGTGCTGGAACCTCTTTCTTTAGCCCAGGTGACTGAGTTAATTTCTGAGACATTGAATGACTCAGAAAGAATTCAACCTTTAGCGGAATTACTTTGGAATAAGACTGGTGGGAATCCTTTTTTCTTGACGCAATTGCTCAACACTCTTTATCAAGAAAAACTTTTGAGATTTGACTTTACCCGGCTGCTGTCTCCCGGAAGAAGAGGGGAGTGGCAGTGGAACATTGAGGAGATTCAGGCTATTGGCATCACAGATAAGAGTGTAGTTGAACTGGTAGCCAGTCGGATTCAACAATTGCCAGAGACTACACAACAAGTTTTGAAATTAGCCGCTTGTGTTGGGGACAGTTTCACTCTAGATGTTCTCTCTACTGTCAACGCAAAATCTCCATCAGTCACTGCGACTGAACTCTGGGATGCTTTGCAAGCGGGGTTAATACTTCCATTGAATGAGAGTTACCTCATTCCTTTATTTTTAGATGGAGAAGCCGGAGTTAATTTAACTTTCAATTCTTCGCGAGTCAGCTATAAATTTTTGCACGATCGCGTCCAGCAAGCGGCATATTCGCTGATTCCTGATGATAAAAAGAAAGCCACTCATCTTAGCATCGGTAAATTGCTATTTGAAAATACGCCCGCCGATAAAGTAGAAGAGAGAATTTTTGATATTATCAACCAGTTGAATGTAGGAATTGATTGTCTCACCCGGCAATCAGAAAAAGATGAATTAGCAGGATTAAATTTAATGGCTGGGCATAAGGCAAAAGCAGCTAACGCTTATGAACCCGCTGTTAAGTATTTGAATGTAGGAATTTCCTTATTAGCACCTGATAGCTGGGTTTGCCACTATAACATGACGCTGCGGCTGTATGTAGAGACGCTGGAAGCGGAATATTTAAACACCAACTTTGAGCAAGCAGAAGTTTTGGCAGAAGTGGTTTTGCGATCGGCTAAAAACCAGCTTGATATAGTGAAAGTGTATCAGCTAAAGATCCTATATTATCAGGCTCAAAGCCAGATGCTAAAAGCTGTTGAAACAGGTCTAGAAGTGCTGGAAATGCTCGGAGTAAACCTATTAGATCAGCAAACTATTGCAGTGCCAAAATTGCCGCGACTTGAGGAATTAGAAAACCTGCCAGTTATGACAGATCCTTATCAACTGGCAGCTATGGAAATCTTGACAGCCCTCTATCCTCCTGCTTATATTGCCAAACCAGAAATTGTGTCCTCCCTCGTCTTGACTATGGTCAATCTTTGTATTGATCACGGTCATTCAGCATTAGCTACTTTTCCCTATACTCTTTATGGAATGATGCTGTGCGGCATCGAAGGCGACATCGAAGCTGGCTACTACGCTGGGTTAATCGCTTTAAAGCTGCTAGAACAATTTAATGCTAGCCAACAAAAAGCTAAGGTTTATGTAATGTTTAATGGTCATATAAGAATCTGGAAAGAGTCTACTAAGAATACACTTGCGTCCTTTCTAGAAGGCAGGAATTTTGGTGTAGAAAGTGGTGACTTAGAATGGGCAATTTATAATTCTAAGCACTATATTACAAATTTATTTTTGGTAGGAGAACCGCTAGAATATGTCACAGAAAAACAAACCATTTATATGGAGTTTTTGCTAAAAAATAAACACGAATTTGCCATAGGTTATGCTAAAATTTGGCAAGTAATTGCTTCAAGCTTAAGAAGCAAAACAGCAGAGCAAGTACGATTAGTTAGCGGCAGGTTGGATGAACCTGCTGTGATGTCGCGTTGGCATAAAGAAAATAATCGAATGTCGCTGTTTGCAGCTTATGTCGCTAAATTGATGCTGCTTTATTTATTTAAAGATTATGCTGCGGCTGTGGCCAGCGGTAAATTAGCGGCAGAATACGCAGATGGGGCGATCGGCTTAATCACTGTTGGGGTACACAATTTCTACTATTCGCTGGCCATCCTCGCTCACTATCCTGACAGTGACAATCAAGAAGCATACCTAGCTATTGTTAACTCTAATCAGCAAATTATGAAAAAGTGGGCCTACCATGCACCCATGAATTATCAGCACAAGTACGAGTTAGTTGAAGCTGAGAAAGCTCGACTTTTCAGCGATAAACTTGCAGCTATGGATTATTATGACTTAGCTATTAAAGGAGCGGCTGCTAACGGTTACATCCAAGAAGAAGCATTAGCTTATGAATTAGCTGGAGAGTTTTATCAATCTTTGGATAAAGAGATAATTGCTCGAACTTATGTGACAAAAGCTTATTATGCCTACATCCGCTGGGGAGCTATAGCAAAAGTTAAATACTTAGAATCCCGTTATCATTATTTAGTCGATCGCAATCAAAGAGCAATATCTAAAAAACTTGATATCATGACTGCTACCACTACTGTTGACAATAGCTTAATGCTGGATTTACCAACAGTTGTCAAAGCATCTCAAGCTGTTTCGAGCGAAATTATCCTCAGCCGCTTGCTAGAGAAACTCGTACAGCTTGTGAAGGAAAACGCAGGCGCTCAAAAAGTATTATTTCTTGCCAAGACAGGTAATCAATTATTCATAGAAGCTGGAGTTACAGGTCAGTTAAATGATGTAACTCTGTTGCAATCTCTGCCGATTGCCGAATCTGAGATTCTGCCCATTTCCTTAATTAACTATGTAGAAAGAACCAGAAAATACTTGGTTTTAGACGATGCTACCCGATCCGAGCAATTTCAATATGACCCGTATATTGCGAGCAATCAACCCCTATCTATCCTGGTATTGCCAATTATCCATCAAGGCAACCTTACGGGAATGTTTTATTTAGAAAATAATTTAACCAAAGGTGCTTTTACTAGCGACAGGCTAGAAATTTTGGGAATATTGTCTGCACAAGCAGCTATTTCTCTAGAAAATGCCCGTTTTTATACTATTCTGGAAACGCGAGTAGCGCAAAGAACTGAGAAATTGCAAACTGCACTGGAAGAACTCCGCCACACTCAATTGCAGCTAATCCAAAGTGAAAAAATGTCGAGTTTAGGGCAAGTGGTAGGAGGAATTGCTCACGAAATAAATAACCCGATCAACTTTATTTATGGAAATTTACATTACACCAATGAATACGCTGAAAACTTACTAGATTTACTACGTTTATACCAAAATCATTACCCAAATCCCGTGCAAGAAATAGTCAATGAAACAGAGCAAATAGATTTAGATTTTTTGATGACTGATTTCACTAAAATGATAGAGTCAATGAGAGTGGGTGCTGCGAGAGTTCGCGATATTGTGCTGTCGCTGCGAAACTTTTCTCGGCTAGATGAATCAGATAGAAAATGGGTTAATCTCCACGAAGGTATCGACAGCACGTTGATGATTTTGGATCACAAATTAATTGAGATTCAAGTGCTCAAGGAGTACGGCAATTTGCCTTTAGTGAATTGCTATCCTGGAGAAATTAATCAGGTATTTATGAATGTACTGACTAATGCTATTGATGCTTTGTCTCGCGAAAAAAGAGGGAAAGAATTTGACTCGACAATTCAGATTTGCACTGAAGTCGCCGAAGGAAATCAAGTAGCAATTCGCATTGTAGATAATGGTGTGGGGATGAGTTCGGAGGTATTGGGTAAAATATTTGACCCCTTTTTTACTACTAAAGAGGTAGGTAAGGGGACGGGTTTGGGATTGTCTATCAGTTATCAAATTGTGGTAGAACAACATGGAGGAAAGTTAATTTGCAAGTCGGAACCTGGAGAGGGCAGCGAGTTTACTATACTGCTGCCGTATTGATGAATTAAAGCCATCGTGAAAGCAACTGTTCAACTACTTTCACAAAGCCGATCGCAATTTGAATCAACGGCCAACCCACAAAACAAATTAACACCGCCCAGCGAGTTTGAATATCCAAACCTTGGCGAACCGCCACAATTACAGCTAGCAAACTCCACACAGTTAATATCCGCTCTATTCCTTCTCCCAGCAAGGGAATTAACGTTAAAAAATTCAGCACTTGGGGCGCGTAAGCAAAGCCGATAGGAACCAACAACTCCCGATAAGTTACGTGCCCCTGCTTCAGCCACTCTCCGATTTTAAAGATAGTGAAAGTCCAAAAATAATAACCCCCCGCGATTGCCAAACCATCTATCCAAAGTGCTAAAAATAACACTGATAGCTCAGTTCGATTGATTAACAAAATGACAGCACTGCCCAACACGCGGGACAGCGCAGCTAAAATTACAATTGTTAAAGCTATCCGCTTAGTTCTGCGAGTGTAGGGAGTTTTTTCGTAAAAATTGCCATTCAAAGAAAGTGCGTTCCAAAGCGTGGCCCCCAAACCTGCAATTGAATCTTCTCCCTTCACGTTGAACTCCTGCTCCTCAAGATAGTTGACAACTTTTACAAAATAAGGTGTAATACAGCAGAATCACCGAACTATTTCTACGTAATTAGGTAATTAATATCAATTTTTTATGAGGTTGCAAAGAATCTGATCCCCCCTAACCCCCCTTAATAAGGGGGGGACAAGATTGCTATCAAAGTCAACCCCTACTCCCCTTATTAAGGGGGATTTAGGGGGATCGGAATATGTGCAACTTCACATTAAATTGGTATAACAGGCATTCTACCAGATTTTCTTAAATGCTAAGATTGATTTTACGGATACTTGCATGGTTGCGCGGGGGAAGTTTAAATTTGTTGCTCATAGCAGGTGTAATCCTGATAATTTGGGGCATTCTTTCGCCGGTGGGAACTGTTATATGGTGGCTGAATCAAAGTGCCGAAACTTTTGGTATCAAGAAAAATCCACCGGAGATACTGCCCTCAAACAAGGGCAATTTAGAAGCCCGCAAGTCTTCGCAGCTCAATTGTTATATCATTTTTTTACCGGGAGTTGGCGATTTTTCAGGGGATGAATTAACGCCTGGTGAAGAGTTTTTTCTCAAGCGTTTAGTTAAAAGTCACCCGCAGTGTGTAGCAGTGGGCGATGTTTTTCCTTATTCAGCGTCTAACAAAAGTTTAGGAGGAGAGCGTTGGCTAGCTCCTTTTTGGCGGTTTGCAGAACAGGCAAAAAGCGGGCCGATTGCGGGGGATATATTCATCAAAATTCGCAATCTCTGGAGGTTTGCAATTTCTCTAGATTATCGCTACGGATTTGCATACAATCAGGGAATGGCTAAGGCAATTATCGATCGCATGAATGCTCAATCTCCGATTACAGTTAATCCTCAAAAACCTTTGAAAGTTATTTTAATTGGCACTAGCGGCGGTGCACAAGTTGCTTTGGGTGCTACTCGCTATCTTAAAGAATGGCTGAAGGCAGAAATTACGGTTGTTTCGGTTGGGGGCGTGTTTTCGGGAGAAAATGGTTTTGCAGAGGCCGATCGCATTTTCCACTTTCGCGGCACTCGCGATTCAATTGAGGATATTGGTGGCATAGTTTTTCCGAGTCGCTGGTACTGGTACGCGACTTCTCCTTTCAATCAAGCTCGTTTGCAAGGCCGCTATGCAGCAGCTTTGAGCGGCCCTCACAAGCACGACGGTGATGAGGGATATTTTGGGGAAAACCTGGCTGCGGACGGTAAAAAGTATGTAGATATAACCCTGGACAAGATTAATCAATTGCCTGTTTGGTCTGAGGGTGCGCGCGATTGATGAGTTCTTGCCTATTCGATAGTCATTAGTTATTAATTGTGTCATTGTTAGTTGTGCGTCGCTTGAAGCTTGGCCTTGTTGCCTTCCAGTCTCTACCTAATTCGCAATTGCCGATGCCCAATTCCCCATCCCCTATTCCCTATTATCAATGTCTCGACCAACATTATATATTGCCATCACAAATCACGGATTCGGGCACGCTGTCCGAGTCTCCTCCGTAGCTGCAAAAATTCAAGAATTAAATCCAGAGATTTTACTAATTATCACAACAACAGCACCTCGCTGGCTGCTAGAATCTTATATTAGTGGCGACTTTATCCACCGTCCCCGCGCTTTTGATGTCGGAGTCGTGCAAGCTGACAGTTTGAATATGGATAAAGATGCGACGCTGGAAAAATTGCGGGAAATTCGGAAAAAGCAAAATTCGCTAATTGCCAGCGAAGTTAATTTTATCAAGCAAAATCGGGTGGGTTTGGTGCTGGCAGATATTCCTCCTTTGGCAACGCGAATGGCGGCAGCGGCTGGGGTTCCTTGCTGGATGATGAGCAATTTTGGGTGGGATTTTATCTATCGAGATTGGGGCGGGGAATTTGTAGAAATGGCAGATTGGATTGGTGAATGTTTCGGGATGTGCGATCGGCTTTTTCGTCTTCCTTTGCACGAACCGATGACAGCTTTCCCAAATATTCAAGATGTGGGCTTGACTGGCGGAAATCCTCGCTACAGTAACGAAAAAATTCGGGAAGTATTCGGCATCGAAACACCGCTGGAAAAAACTGTATTGCTGACGTTCGGCGGATTGGGTTTAGAGGAAATTCCGTATCAAAATTTACAGCAATTTAGCGACTGGCAATTTATTACTTTTGATGCGGGAGCTCCCGATTTGCCGAATTTGATTAAAGTCAAAAATCAGGAGTTTGCAAAATCTCTCCCGATTTTACCGCGTCCGGTTGATATTATGCCTGTGTGCGGGCGCTTAGTTTCTAAACCGGGATACAGCACTTTTGCGGAAGCTTTGCGCTTGGAAATACCTGTTGTTTCTATAATGAGAGAAGGTTTTGCAGAAGCTGCGGTGTTGCTGGAAGGGATTCAAAATTATGCGGAACATCAAATTTTGACGGCGGCGGAGTTTTTTGAGGGGGATTGGGAGTTTTTGCGACAACCGCTGCATCCGCCCCGTTTGTCGGATAAATTGGATAAAAATGGTACGGAGGATGTCGCCCAAGCTGTTGTAGACTATTTTTCATAAGTCCGATTAGAAATCGCTCTGACACAAACAAAGTCTACCTCCCCCAACAGAAGAGTTTTGCATCAGTCTCATCCAGAATCTACAATCTACAATCTACAATCTACAATCGAATGAATCACTATCAACAGATACTCAAGATTCAAACTACAGGGAAATCTCTGTGCAAAATCACTCCTAAGATAGAAGATGCGGTGGCGAATTCAGGTATTAAAACGGGACTGTGTAGCTTATTTTTGCGCCACACTTCTGCTAGTTTGGTGATTCAAGAAAATGCTGACCCGGATGTACTTAAGGATTTGGCTAACTTTTTGGCTAAACTGGTACCGGAGGACGATCGCTACATTCACGATGCGGAAGGCCCAGACGATATGCCGGCGCACATTCGCACGGCGCTGACTCATACTTCTGAACAAATCCCGATCGATCGCGGCAGGTTATTGTTAGGAACTTGGCAGGGAATTTACCTGTGGGAACACCGCCAGCGGGGTCACATTCGCGAATTAGTTGTTCACGTCAGCGGGACTTGATGGGAATTTGTACCTCGCTGATTTTAGTTGCTTCCGGCGTCATCGGGGAATTGTAAAAAAAGCGGCGCGGCGGCCCGACTATTTCATATTCGGGATGTTCTTTAAGCCAATCTTTAAGTTTCTGGAGGTTATTTTCGTAGCTTTCCCAAGTGTAGGCCCCGCGCACGCCGATGCTGACAACCGTCATCGGCGAAGTATCCGTGATTTCTACAGCGGAGTTAACGCTACTGGGGGCGATATTTGGTGCGGGATAGAGGAACGAAACTTCAGCTTGGGGAACTGCATCGATTTGCCCGGAAGTTTCCGTGTAGCGCGCTTCTACTGGTGTTGTCATCGCAATTTGGTTGTTGCTGATGTGTTGAAATAAGGGATTGAAGGCGATTCCTGTCGCTTGTCGCAAATCGCCCGCGTGGGTGTAGGTGACAGCGCGGTACTGAGGATATTGCTTAACTTCTATCACCCCAATCTGTGCGGGTTCAGGGAATCCAGTAGGTAATACCATTTGAGATTTAAAAGTTGAGATTTTACATTGAAGAAGGGGGAAAGACTGACTATGCAAGGGTTTGGAACTTGCTTGCAGTTGCATGGTTTTTGGCAACTGGTATAAATAGGCTGAGATTGTTTCCAGACAATCGTTCAGGCGGCACAATTAGTTTAGCAGTTATTTAAGGCGCTGCTAACTGTCGATCGCCTAGAATTAGTTGAGAGATTATTAATTAACCTCGTAATAATACGGACGGCACTGAGTAAGCACAGAAACATTAATCTAGTTGTGCTTGAAAAATTAGCGTTTTTCAGGTGTTTGCTATTTGTGTCGGAAAATATTCCGCTGTTTGGTCGATCGAGCTGTGCGTTCTCAGTTATTGGGACGCTTATCGCGTTCAGTAACGCCTATCAATTATACCGCTTTCAGGGAATGACGTATGAAAAAAATTCTAGTGATTGAGGACGAGCAAGTAATTCGCGAGAATATTCTCAAACTCCTCAAAGCTGAAGGTTTCGACGTGACGGGTGCAGAAAATGGATCGCAAGGTTTATATGCGGCGGTGTCAAATGTTCCCGACGTGATTATTTGCGACGTGATGATGCCAGAACTTGACGGGTATGGGGTGCTGGTGGCCTTGCGATCTAATCCTGTTACTGCTACAGTACCTTTTGTTTTTCTCACCGGTAAAGCCGATCGCTCTGAAATGCGGCAAGGTATGGAATTGGGCGCAGATGATTACCTGACTAAACCTTTTACTAAAGCTGAACTTGTGGGCGCGATATCGAGCCGCTTGAAAAAACAAGAAGCTTTCGCCGAACAGTACAATACTTTGCGATCGCAAAGCAGCGAATTGATCCAAGATGCCGACAAATTAGAGCGGATAAAAACAAGTTTGTGCGACGCACTGGAACGAGAAGAATTCCAAGTTTATTATCAGCCGCAAGTCAATGTCCAGACAGGTAAGATTATGAGCGCAGAAGCTTTAGTGCGCTGGGTACATCCAGAAAAAGGGCTGATTTCGCCCGCAGAATTTATTCCGGCTGCCGAAGAAACTGGCTTCATTGTACAGTTAGGCGAGTGGGTTTTGCAGACAGCTTGCCGACAAATGCAAGTTTGGGAAAATGCTGGTTTTTCGGGGCTGCGGGTAGCGGTGAATCTGTCGCCACGCCAATTTCACCAACCGGATCTCAGCAGCAGAGTTGCCCAAATTTTAGCAGAAACTGGTTTGCAAGCGAGCAGTTTGGAATTAGAGCTGACCGAAAGTTTGATGGTAGAAGATGCCGAAAGTGCGATCGCTACTTTGCAACAATTGAAAAAATTGGGAGTTTCTATATCTATTGATGATTTCGGAACTGGGTACTCTTCTTTAAGCTATCTGACACAATACCCCTTCGATACTTTAAAAATAGACCGCTGTTTTATCAGCAATATCACCGATGGTTGTACCAATGCAGCGATTGTGAAAGCTATTATTGAAATGGCGCACAGTCTCTGTCTTGAGGTAATTGCCGAAGGAGTTGAAACAGAAGCCGAAAAAGATTTTCTCTGGCGCTATAAGTGCGATATAATGCAAGGATATTTGTTCAGTCCTCCTTTGGCTGCAGCGGATTTTGAACAGTTGTTGATGGCAGGAAAATAGAATATCTATTAAGTCAATCTTGAGCAGAGAATTAAGTGCGATCGGGGTGGAATATGGTTTTAGAATCCAGCAGTAACGTTGACTCACTCAAATCCAGCAATAAAAAAAATAAAGAGTTTTACCTAGCTGTTCAACTAGCTGTAGTAATAGTATTTCTAGCTATTTTGTCCAAATTTTTTATCATAGTCAACGCCGGAGAACGGGGCGTGCTGATGCAGTTTGGTAAAGTGCAAGAACAGGTACTAGGAGAAGGAATTCACGTAATAGTCCCCACAGTTTATACTGTAAAAAAGTTGAGCGTCAGGGTACAGAAACAGGAAAGTTCCGCTGAAGCTTCCTCAAAAGATTTGCAAGATGTTTTCACGGATGTAGCGCTCAACTGGCACATTATCCCAGAAGAAGCAAATGCTATTTTTCAACAAATAGGTGACGAAAAAGAAGTCGTAGCTCGCATTATCGATCCGGCAGTTGAAGAAGTATTAAAAGCAGTTATGGCAAAATACACGGCTGAAGAAATTATTACTAAACGGGGAGAAGTTAAAGCCGCAGTTGATGATTCTTTGACATTAAGGCTGGTTACATATCACATTGCAGTAGACGATATTTCTTTAGTACACGTTCACTTTTCTGAGCGGTTTGGCGAGGCGGTGGAGGCGAAACAAATTGCCGAACAGGAGGCAAAAAGAGGGGAGTTTTTAGCGCTGAAGGCAGTAAAACAGGCCGAGGCTAAGGTGAATTTAGCCAAAGGAGAAGCCGAAGTGCAAAGGTTGCTGCGGGACAATTTGACTCCGGAACTTTTGGAAAGACAGGCTATAGAAAAATGGGATGGGAAATTGCCGCTGATTGTTGGTGATGGGGGTAAAAATTTATGGGATGTGAGAAAATTGGTTGAGAGATAACAGCCCTGGACGCATCAGCCCAAAGAAACCGGGTTTTTTACCTAATCTGTGACCTACAGCGAAGGATTTTCAGAAAAAAACCCGGTTTCTGACCATCGGTGCACAAGTCCCGTACAAAAATACACGGCGTTTAGCTTTTTATGTCGGTAAAAAAACTGGTCTCTTGAGTATTGGTGCGTCAGTCCTGAATTACAAATTACCAGCACCTTAAGTTAATATCTCTTCAAAAGCTTTAGTAATTCTAGTTTGAAAACGTTGTCGGTGTTTCAGTTTTAAAACAGGTTTAATTATTTCCAAACATACATTAGAACTTGGTTGAATATCTATAATTTTCATGGCTCGCAGTGTAGATAGCTGCAATTCTTTTTTTACCATCAATTCAGGAATAGCCGCTGCACCTGTGCCGCTTTCCACCACTGCTTTTACCATTTCACTGCTATTCAAAACTAAAGTTACATTTAATTCATGGGGATTAATGCCCCAACTTTGCAAAGCTTGTTCCAACATTTGCTGAACTCCAGAACCAGCTTCTCGCATCACCCAATCCGTTTTCGCAATTTCCGCTAAACTCACATCGGTTCGTTCAAACCAAGGGTGAGATTGGCCAACTACAATCAGCAAGCGTTCGCTGCCTACAACTTCTTCTTCCAGAGTGTTCTTAAGCGAAGCTTTGATGTCTCCCGTCACTAAACCCAAATCAAATGTTCCCGTCGCTGTCCCCGCACAAATTTCTTCGGCATTTGCGAGAGTACAATTCACGCAAATACCAGGATATTGCTGTTTAAACTTGCTAAGTTTATCAGGCAACCAATAATTGCCAATCGTCAGACTGCAACCCAATTTTAAATCGCCTCGCTGCAAGTCGTTCAACTCCCGCAAACCTCTCTCTGTCAAAGCAACTTGGTCTAGAATTTTCTGCGTTTCAACTTGCAGCAACTTCCCAGCATCTGTGATTTCGATGCGGCGGCCGATGCGGTGAAATAGTTTTACTCCGTATTGTGCCTCTAAGCTTTGGATTGTCGCGCTGACAGCGGGTTGGGTGATGTAAAGTTCCTCCGCTGCGCGGCTGAAGTGCAGGTGTTCCGCGACAGCTAGAAAAACTCGCAGTTGGTCAAGCGTCATTCCGGCCATGCTGAGTACCCTTTTACTAAATACAGTTATTTTTTGAGATTAAAATCTATTGCGGCTAAGCTTTGACCTGAATTTTTCGACTTTATTGTATAGGTTAGAATTACCAAAAAAGCACGGTTCCCAGCCGCTATTTAAAGTTTCCTTTTAACGTCAAGGGTTTGAGCTTTTGGGGACAGATAGATATCGTATTCCAACAGTTATTTTCGGGGCGGTACTGCATCACTTGTATTTATTAATTCGATAAAAAACAACATTTGATTCTACCCCCGAAGAGCCTTAAGGTGATACTTAAGCTTCTAACGCAGGGCCCAATGCTGAAGCAGCACCGACAAGTTTAAGCCGATCGCCAAAAGTCGATCGACAACAAGAGAGAAGATAAATGACTAAGAAAACGCCAAAAAATCACAGTCCCCACGGCTTAAAGCCGGACTGCCTCTCCTTCGGGGAGGTTTTAGCTCAATCCTTTGCCGTCATTGCACCTACAACGATACCAGCCTCTAATATAGGGTTAATTGTCGCTCTTTCGGGTAACGGGGCTTGGCTGAGCTTTCTCATCGGCTTGATGGGCCTAGTATTTGTCAGCATCAATATCAACCAATTTGCGAGTCGATCGGCTTCTGCAGGTTCTCTTTATTCTTATATTGTTAAAGGATTAGGCCCGACTGCAGGCGTAATTTGCGGCTGGAGTTTGGTACTGGCTTATTTATTTACTGCGATGTCCGTTTTGTGTGGTTTTGCCAACTTTACGGGTATTTTCATCGGTCATTTAGGCATCCATCCGTCACCGATTACGCTGTTAGCGATCGGGGCGGGGGTTGCTTGGTATGCAGGTTATAAAGATATCCAACTCTCAGCTATGGCGATGCTATGGCTGGAGGGGGCATCAGTGGCAGCTATTTTTATCTTGGGAATCATCATCTGGGCGCACAAAGGTTTTGCCCTGGATATGTCCCAATTAACTTTGGAAGGCGTAACTCCGGGGAACATAGCGACGGGACTTGTATTAGTAATGTTTGGTTTCTCTGGTTTTGAAAGTGCTACATCTCTGGGCGACGAAGCGAAAAAACCCTTAAAAAACATCCCCAGGGCTGTCATGGGCAGTGCTGTCATGGCAGGCTTATTCTTCGTTCTGATGACCTATATTGAGGTTTTGGGTTTTAGCGGTACTGGAGTTTCTATTACTAATAGTGAAGAACCTCTGACTTTTCTAGCGCAACAAGTCGGGATGGGTTGGCTGGGAGAGTTAGTGGCTTTCGGCGCTTTATTTAGCTTTTTTGCTTGCGTGCTCGGCAGCATCAATCCAGCGGCGAGAGTGTTTTTTATGATGGCGCGGCACGGTTTGTTTCACTCTTCATTAGGTGTAGCGCATTCATCTAATAGAACTCCCCACGTTGCAGTAACGATGTGTACATTCCTGACATTTTTGGTTCCGGCTGTGATGTCTATGTTTAACATCAAGCTGTTCGATTGTATGGGTTATTTGGGGGCAATTTGCAGCTACGGATTTTTAACCGTCTACGTCTTAATTTCGATCGCAGCCCCGGTTTACCTGCACAAAATTGGTAAATTGCGTGTGCGGGATGTAGCGTTCTCGGCTGTGGCGATCGCATTTATGATGATTCCCATTGCGGGCAGCGTCGGCATTCCAGGCAGCACTATGTTCCCACCTCCAGAAGCTCCTTACAATGCCTTTCCTTACTTGTTCTTGATGTACTTGGTGGCTACTTGCGGATGGTTTTTCTGGCAGCGGCTGCGTTCTCCTCAACTGGCGGGCTCGATGCAGCAGGGTATTGACGCAATTCATGCCAAGTTCGAGGAAGAAAATGCAATTTATGGTGGTGTTCGATTGAAAGCCGTTCCCTTTGACAGCGATCGTTTTTGATTAACAGTTACCAGTTCGCTGTTCGGAGAAAGAGTTTTTAAGCAACTGGGTTTTTACTGAGATATTGCAGCATTGTCGCTCGGCATTTCAAGGGTCTTGCTCAAGTCAACAGCCCACAATAAAATTTAATTTTTGTGGAACGGGCATCTTGCCCGTTCCGAAGATACGATCCCAGCAAGTACAACCAAATAAAAAATCTGAGGAGACACAGAAATGAATGAATTACTAACAGCAATTTCTACGGGTATGACAGCTTTTACAGCTACGAACCTTGACGATATTCTGATTCTGCTGCTGTTTTTCTCGCAGGTGAATGCAGTATTTCGGCGCAGGCATATCGTCTTCGGTCAGTTTCTGGGCTTTACTGCACTGGTTTTGGCTAGCCTTCCGGGGTTTTTTGGCCGCTTAATCTTTCCGCCAGATTGGATCGGAATGCTGGGTTTGCTGCCAATTGCGATCGGGCTTAGCCGCTTGCTGAATCCAGAAACTGACGATGCGGAAGCTGAGGAAGAATTAGAGCAATCTGAGAGATCTTTTTTTAGAAGTTTTCTGTCTCCTCAAACTTATAGCGTAGCAGCGGTGACGGTGGCCAATGGCGGCGACAATATCGGGATATATGTGCCGCTTTTTGCTAGCAATACTTTAGAAAGTTTGGCGGTGATTCTCGGCGTATTTTTCGCGATGGTGAGCGTTTGGTGCTACGCTGCTTATCGCTTAATTCAGATGCGGGCTATCGCAGATACTTTGACTCGCTACGGCAATCAGCTTGTGCCTTTTGTTTTGATCGGATTGGGAATGGCGATTCTGGTTAAAAGCGGCACTCTGGCAAGCCCAACTTTAAGTATAATATCTTTAGTTGGTTGCGCTTTCTGTTTGATAACTATGAGCAGAGGTAACGCCAGGGAAACTGAAGTTTAGAAAAATTGCAGGGACAGCACATGAATTGGATTGCAGCAGCGATTATTGCCGGGATTACATCTTTTGCCGCAACCAATATCGACGATATGGTGCTTTCGATGCTGTTCTTCGCCCAAGTAAATGATACTTTCCGCCCCCGGCATATCTTTGTCGGTAAGTACCTCGGATTTGCGGCACTGATCGCTGCTAGTTTGCCCGGTTTTTTTGGTGGGTTAATTGTGCCGAAAGCTTGGATTGGTTTGCTGGGTTTGGTTCCGATCGCGATCGGCATCAGTCACTTAGTCAAGAGAGAAAATGAGGAAAATGACGTACAAGCAGTATCGGGCGAATTTAACCGTCAATCTAACTCATCTGCTGTGTCAAAACTCGCCAATCTTTTCAATCCCCAAACTTTGAATGTGGCTGCGGTAACAGTGGCTAACGGGGGAGACAACATCGGTATCTATTTGCCGCTGTTTGCTAGCAGCGACTTGCCGAGCTTGGTAGTGATTTTGGCGGTTTTCTTGGTGATGGTAGGTGTTTGGTCTTATGCCGCTTACCGGTTAACTCGCCAAAGGGCGATCGCCCATATTTTGACTCGCTATACCAAGGCTGTTGTCCCTTTTGTCTTGATTGGTTTGGGAATATTCATCCTGATTGAAAGTGGTAGTTATCGCCTGCTCCCGCCATTTTAATCTAACTAATGATCGGCAAATGTTTCGCTACTTTCATCCCTCTCTAGGTATATAATTTGCCATAGGTCATAAGTCCTAACTCATCACTTTTTCCTTAACAATTGTTTGCTTAAAAATAACGATAAATTGCTTGAAATTTATCAACAAATATGCTAAGTTAATAATGAAGTGAGTGACCTAGCTAAAAGCAGCTTCAAACTAATTTAGCCTCAAGTAGTCACGAAACTTGAAACCATCTTTTGAGCTAGCCAATTGTCAGACTTAGGCAACAATATACCTCTTGTCTCAATGACTCCAGTAGTGGTGAATCAAACCGAGCTAAAAACTTGAGTGTGAATCCCTAAAAGCTCGCCCGATAGCTTCGCCCCTACCCCACGCAGAGCGACTTAGACAATAGGTATAATCCTAAAAAAACAGATTTTTTGCTTCTGCAAAATTTGGTTTCTCAGGCAAACCAGTTAAAGAGATATTGTTTTTGCCTAAGTCCTAAAATAGCAAGCAAACAGAAAGTTGGAAAAAACCTGACAATCGAGAAAAGGAGAAAAATTGTGAAAATCTTCAAATTTGTTTTAGTGCTCTTGGTAATGGCCGCCAATTTAGTATTCGTTCCTCCCTCCTGGGCCGACGCTCCAAAAACGCCGAAATATGCGAGCAATCCCGACTATATAGAGGTGACTCAAGCTCTGAACACTCTCAAGGCAGCGAAAGACGCACCCGATACCGCCCAGAATTATACCCCTGAGCAACTTCAGCAAAAAATCGCTCAATTGGAGTTTCAAAAATACACTTTAGAAACTGGAAAACCTTGGGGTCAGTGCCGCAACGAGACCGGAAAAACCCTGGCTGTATACGGCCCGAAACGCAAAAAAGCAGCGGAGTCTTCTTACGAGAATGCCCTTTATTTTCTAGCTGACGGCCAAACAACTGAACATAAATGGGATTGCGATGGAATTTATCTACCCAGCGATATCAAAGCAACTGATTTAAGAACGACAGATCAACCTTCAGAAGAATTGACGGGCGGTCTAGCTGTTAAGATAGTTGACGGAACTCAAGTTGTAGCCAGAGCTAATCCCGCTACGGGGGCTGTAGAATTCAACGTTCCTACTGCTAAGGTTTTCCAGCCTGGGGATGCCAATTGGTTTGTTCCTGATGTGACTCAGGCTTACATAGATACGCAAGTTCCCAACGCACCAACTGAGGAAAATGATTAGTTTTGGTGAAGTTGTAATGCGATCGGCTGTTTAAAGCCAGTTGCAACGCAAAATCCCGCCGGGTATCGCTCCCCGGCGGATAATCCTATCAGCGAAAATATATCGGTTTACCTTCTCATTTCCCGTTAAAATTAAAAGGTTGATCTATGCTATTAAATTGGAAATCCACAAAAGTAAATACAGAAAAGATTAAGCGACCAAATCCGTCGCGGGTGCGGGATCACTTGGCAAACGAGCGCACTTATTTAGCATGGATGCGGACAGCAATATCGCTGATGGGTTTTGGCGTAGTTATCGTGCGCCTTCGCACCTTTCATCCCCCTCTACTCCCAACTCCCGGCAATGGCTGGAAGTTGGGTTTGCTTTTTTCAGCAGTGGGTTTGCTGACGGTGTTATTCTCAACTAAGCACTACTTTGGCGTCCGTCACGATATCGATTACGATACTTATGAACCTACCGATCGCTGGGTAATTCTTTTTAGCCTCGCGATCGCAATCCTAGGGGCTGGGGTAATTTATTATATGTTCACCGTTCCTTCTAGCTCATTTGGTTTGATGGCACCTGAATAATGGTGGCGGTTTAATATGAATATTAAAGAGTTCGATCGCGTGCAATTATCGTTCCAACCGATGCAAGTAGATGATGAGAAACCAAACCAGCACAATCTGTCGCGGGCGATCGATCGATCGGCAAATGAGCGCACCTTCTTAGCATGGATGCGGGCTGCGATCGCACTCATGGGTTTTGGCGTCGTCATCATCCGACTTCGCGTCGTGCAAATGCCCGTACATTACCGTCAGGCGATGGGGTGGAAGTTGGGTTTAATTTTCTCTCTAATAGGTTGGGCGACAGTCTTAATCTCAACTAAGCATTACTTCACCGTTCGCCACCAAATTGACCACGATACCTACAATCCCCCAGACGGCATGGTTTTATTTTTCAGTTTTGCTGTGGGCTTATTGGGGATTGGAGTAATTTATTCGATTTTGGCAGCCGCCCTGGGCCCAAGTAGTCTTGTAATACCCGATTGATTGTCAACAGGAGTTAATCATGAACAGCGATACAGTTGCCACGATCGCTTCCATTCTCATCTTAGCTGCTGCTATCTGGGCAGCATTCGTAGTGCTTGAGACTGTCGCGAAAATAGTCCCTAAATTGCTGGGCGTGACAGTCGCGATCGGGCTTTTGCTCGTTTACCTGCAATTTTACTGGGGCATCGACAGTGCATATCTTTGGCAAACTGTCAAGCATTTGCCTGAAGCTTTCAATTTCTCGATCGGTGCTTAAACTCTCACCAGCCAGTATTCTCAACAACCTCTCCCTCATCGATCTTCTTGTACCGGAAACACAGTAGATTTAGCCGATCGTCCACAAAATACGGTAACTCGATTGACTTACTAGACATAACTCAGCTTTACTGCTAAACTACGGTAAGTCGATCGAGTTATGAGCTATTAACGTGGAAAACGCTAAAAAAGTCACTCAAGAGTACCAGCTTGCAGGACAACTGACCCAACATTTGCCACAAGCTAAGGGCTTTAAGGAAGTCTGGTTTAAAAAAATCAGAGGCGGGTTGCTTCTGGCAATTGGATATTTGCTATCACCGCTGTGTTGGTGGAACGACATATTTTTCAATCTGCCAATTGCCTACGCCTTTGGGTATATCTGTAGTGGGCTTTCCCCAGATTTACTTTTCCCTTGCACAATTGTCGGCTACTGGCTTTCCAATATTGTGGGAATTCTGTTGATGCAGCTAGGAACTTTAGATGTTTTTACAGACAAACCCAAGGAAAAAAACCTCAAAAAAGAGTTATTGACGGGTTTAGTTTCCTCAACTGTCTTCACGGTTGTCATTGTGGCATTGATTCATTTTAATGTTCTCGATACTCCGGATTTCTTTTCCAGCCAACAGTCGGTTAACCTCAGCTATGCTTTACCTATGACGCTCGTCACTTCAAGGTAGAAGGCAAAATATAAACCCCGTCAATGAATCCAAGGTTTTTCATCAGTTACACAGGTACATATAAGAAAATCAGGGAGCTTTTACACTACAATTTCTGTAGTCTTGTTTATTTGCATTTACTTACTTTGACAAAGAACATTGTTGCTAAAAAAACGACCACTCTAAAGCGTTGAACAGACAAGTTTTTGGTAAATAATATTGAAATGCAAGTGAGATTTAGCCTGTGTAGCTGTGTTGCCGGAGCCGCGCCAGTTATCTATTTGTTGGTTGGCAGCGCTTAATTACACAGTTTTTGGGCATAACAGTGAACTACTTATTACTATCATTTCTCAGCTTTTTTGTTGGCATTATCGTTGGTTTGACTGGAGTTGGCGGAGCGTCGCTCATCACCCCAATGTTAATTTTTGTTTTCCAGATTCCGGCATCAATTGCTATTAGTTCGGATGTCGTAGCTGCCACACTGATGAAAGTTGTTGGTGGCTTCAAACACTGGCAGCAAAAGACCCTCGACTTGCAAATAGTTAAGTGGCTGGCTTTGGGCAGCGTGCCCGGTTCGCTGAGTGGCGTGTGGATTTTACACTGCATCCAATCCAGCGGAAGTCAGGACTTAGACAGCATATTGCTGCGCTTTCTCGGAGTAGCCATTGCCCTAATTGTCGCTTTATCGCTGACCCAATTAGCGGTCAAAACATTTTTCCCTAATTTTAAATTACCTTCGCCCCCTAAATGGGACTTAAATACTAATTATGGCCGTATTTGTACTGTGAGTGCGGCAGCAATTTTAGGCTGCATAGTGGGAATCACTAGCGTGTCTTCCGGTTCGATGTTTGCACTGTTGCTGATTGCTTTTTTCCGCCTTGATACTTCTAAATTGGTGGGTACAGATATTTCGCAGGCGGCAATTTTGTTGATGTTTACATCTCTGGGACATCTCAGCCTCGGAACAGTAGACTGGAGTTTAGTATTGCCGATTTGGTTGGGTTCGGTGCCGGGAGTTTTAGTAGGTGCTAAATTTTGCCAAATTATGCCTCAACGCCCGCTTAAGTTTGTGATTTACGGAATGTTGGCGATGGCTAGTTGGAAGTTGTATCAAGTCTGAAAAGTAGGGTAAGGTCAGGAGTCAGGGCAAACGCATCATGTCAACAAGCGGGAATTTTACCGTGCTTGTTGCGACTATTATCGATAGCTGTAGTTTATT
>NZ_JAUBTR010000086.1:0-25525 GCF_036705045.1 Microcoleus sp. BR0-C5 | reverse complement strand
TGGTTTGTAAGGCAATTATCTATGCAGAGCTTGCCTTACAGATTTTTTTTTGCTCACTTTTTCAGTGCCATTGGACTAAAGTCCTCGCTACAAACTAATTTGATAGCGATCGTTATATAAAACAGTTAGCCTCGCCCGCCATCTGCAAAATCGGCTTTGGCATTTGTTCTAAACTCAATTATTTTTACCCGAAATATCTATCAAATCGGGGACGGTTCGCAGAGTCAATTATTGATAGCCTGTACGCGAAGCGGATACGAATAAAAAATCAGTCAAACCCACAGTTTTAACCAGTCCAAATCATTCAAGGTATCAGCATTGATTAAATTATAATTTATACAAATCCCCGAAAAAAACACAAAAACAAATTAACTATATCTTAACTTAGTGCTATGCTTTGGTATGATCTACAAGGAGTTCTACCAAAGACGTATAGCTAAATAGCAATCTACCAGTAGGTGATCGATGCAACCCGCCCTGACAAATCAGTTAAATAATGCTTTCACCCTGTTTCTCAGCTTGTTAGTAGAAGCAATACCTTTTCTGCTGCTGGGAGTTTTATTTTCAGGTTTGCTGCTGGGGTTTGTAGACGAACGCAAACTCGTATCGCGCATCCCGCGAAACCCGCTGCTGGCGGCTTTGATGGGCAGTTCGATCGGCTTTTTGTTTCCCGTGTGCGAGTGCGGTAACGTGCCCGTAGCCCGCAGGTTACTGATGCAGGGAGTACCCGCACCAGCCGCGATCGGCTTTTTGCTGGCGGCCCCCACCATCAACCCCGTGGTAATTTGGGCTACTTGGACAGCATTTCGCGATCAGCCAGAAATTGTAGTTTTGCGGGTGGTATTTTCTCTGTCTATAGCCACAATTATCGGCTGGGTGTTCAGCGCCCAAAAAGACTTGCGGCCTCTGCTGCAACCTTCTGTAGCCCGCGCAATCCCCTTGCCAAAACCAGAGTTTTCCGAAAAAGAACTCGTCCAAGCTAACACTCCGCTGCTGTTGCAGTCTGGAACATTTATGCTCGGTCAGCCAGGGGGGGTGGTGCCGATCGAATCTTTGCTACAAGACGACTGGAAGCGATTACAAACAAGCAAAACAGAAAAAACCTCGAAACGTTCCTCCATGTTCCACCGCGTTTCTAAAGAGCGTCTGCGCCTGCTTTTAGATACTATGGTACAGGAGTTGCGCGAATTGGGAGGAGTGTTGGTAATCGGAAGTGCGATCGCAGCCATCATTCAAGTTGGCGCCCCCCGCGAACTAATTCTCAACCTCGGCCAAGGCCCCGTTTCTTCGATTATAGCCATGCTGCTATTAGCTGCAGTCGTATCGATTTGTTCTACAGTAGATGCCTTTTTTGCCCTGTCTTTTGCTTCGACATTTACCAGCGGTTCGCTGTTAGCCTTTCTCGTTTTCGGTCCGATGATTGACCTCAAAGGCATCGGTTTAATGCTGTCAATTTTTAAAGGTCGAGCAGTAGTTTACTTAATTGTCTTGGCCGCTCAGTTAACCTTTTTAATGACCCTCGCTGTCAACTTGCATTTAGGTTAATAAACTAGCTAAAACAGACAACTAATACCATTTGAGCTTGGCGATTTTCAATTGCCTTGCTCCCCGATACGGAAGTCACGGATAGACGGATAGGTGTTTTTTTCTTTTCCTTCTTCCCTCTTCCTTCCCAATCACTCTTAAAAAATGAATCTTAAAAAAATTAGCCCCTGGCTGGACGCCCTAGCTATCTTAGCCTGGGGAATACTACTTCTTAAATATTGGATAACCGGCAAATTAAGCATTCTCATTCACCCCAATTACTTTGGCTTGACTCTAGCAGGAGGAATCGGCTTAATGGTTATTGGCGGTTTAAAAACTTGGGAACTCTTAAAACTCGATCGCAGCACAAAACAATCGCGGACATCACCAGCAAATAACTCTCTCAGAATCACAGAAGTTGAACACGTTACTTTGTTTCCCCCCAGTATCGGCAGCACCTTAATGTTGAGCGTCGCATTAATAGGTTTACTAACAACGCCACGCACATTTACCAGCCAGACAGCATTAGAACGAGGCCTCACCGAATCCCTGCCCATCACCAGACTGCAACCCCAAGAATTTCGCAATACTACAAAACCAGAAAAGCGCTCGCTCGTCGAATGGGTGCGGCTGTTAAATTTCAATCCAGAACCCGATACATACAGAGGTCAAAAAGTCAAAGTTCAAGGATTTGTAATTCACCCCCCCAACATAGCAGAACAATATATGTGGATCGGGCGTTTTATCATTACTTGCTGCGCGGCAGACGCCTATCCCATCGGGTTGCCGGTAAAATTACTGATCGGTCAAAGCCGCACCACCTTTGCCCCAGACAGTTGGCTAGAAATAGAAGGAGAAACGATCGTAGAAGAACTGCAAGGCAAGCGCAAATTAATCATCCAAGCATCCTCCCTCAAACCAATTCCCGAACCAAAAAACCCTTATGATTATTAGATGTGGAGTAAGTATGAGATTAAATTTTACCTTTATTGTGAGAGGGACACCCCAGACCCGTCCTCCCTATGCAAATTAAGACAAGGTACAGTCAGCTATAAAAGAGGCAACACCATCCTCTAGGAGTTGCCAAAAACAAATTCAGCAACTACACTCGTCATTAGTAAATAAACTCTGAGTATATGTCAGCAGAAAAAAAATTAGCTATCAAAGGTGCAGCCTGGACGATCGCCAGCTATGGAAGCAGTCAAATTATCCGATTTGGCAGTAACCTAATCCTGACGCGTCTGCTTGTGCCAGAACTATTTGGTCTGATGGGTCTAGCCTACGTTTTCATCACAGGGATCAACTTATTCTCAGACATAGGTCTAGGCCCAAGCATCATCCAGAACAAGCGCGGGGAAGATCGTGAATTTCTCAATACCGCTTGGACACTGCAAGTCATTCGCAGCTTTTTCGTTTTCATTTGTTTGATTATAATTACTTACCCAGTTGCTAGTTTTTATGGAGATCCCCGTCTTCGGTGGTTGATTCCAATAATAGGTATAAATTCCCTAATAGGAGGGTTTAAATCCACCGCCACATCCAGCCTACAACGCAAAATGGCAGTGAAGAAAGTAGTAATTTTTCAGTTGGGCATACAGATTGTTTCTACTACAGTGATGATTGTCTGGGCCTGGTTCGATCGCAGCATCTGGGCGATCCTTGCAGGCGGCTTGAGTGGAGCTTTAATAGAGTTAGTATGGAGCCATTTTTTGATTCCCGGCAAGTCAAACCGTTTTACTTGGGATAAAGAAGCAGCTAAAGAAGTATTTTCTTATGGTAAATGGATATTTTTGTCTACGGCTTTGTCTTTCTTGTGTTCTCAAGCCGATAGACTCATCCTCGGTAAAATATTTACTTTAACAATGTTGGGCATTTACGGCATCGCTTTTACTCTCGGCGATATGCCGCGCCAAGTAATCCTCGCCATTACCGGCAAGGTGATTTTTCCCTCAATTTCTCTGCTAGCAGAGTTGCCACGGGAGGAGTTGCGCGCCAAGATACTGAAAAACCGCAAGCTAATTCTAATACCATTAGCGGTAGGTTTAGCAATTTTTGTGAGCTTCGGAGATCAGTTAATTTTAACACTGTATCGGAAAGAGTATGCCGCGGCATCTTGGATGATGCCTATCTTGGCTTTAGGTATCTGGCACACCACACTCTACAATATGATGGGTTCTTGCCTGTTAGCCGTAGGAAAGTCTCAGTACCAAGCTATGGGCAATCTGCTGACTTTTGTGAATCTATGTATAAGTATACCGCTGGGATATCACTTAAAAGGTAATTTAGGTGCGGTGATTGCTATAGCTCTCGGCGACCTTCCTACCTATGTAGTAACTAACTACGGTTTGTGGCGAGAAGGACTAACTTGTTTTTGGCAGGATATTCAATTAACAGCACTGTTTGTAGGGGTGCTGGCTACTCTAATTTGGTGTAGAGTGGCTTTTGGTTTGCATCTGCCCATTGATAAAATATCACCGATGGATTTAGTTCCAATCAATCAACTGTTTCAGTAAACAAACCTGTTGAAAGTGCCGCGTGTCCCACCTAGTTAATATCTTAAGTTTCATTCAGTCCTGGAGGCCCCACAAGTTTAAAAAACTAGGTGGGTTACTGGAAATAACTCGTTGCAGCAATTTACAGTGGTAAAAAAATGGCTGTATGAGTGTTAGGAATGGGGGCATAAGTGTAAAATTTAACAGGGAAAATTTGGCAGTTAATTTTCAGCAGAAAGTAGGAGAGAAAGATTAGTGAGTATTTTTAAGAAAAAAATTAATCCTTCACCCTTCGCTATTGGGCCATTGAAACAGCCGATCGACCGCACGGCCATCTTCCTCATGCTAGTGCTGAGCGTCTTAATCGGACTGCTGCTGCTGAGCGGCGATCGCACGGCACCCAGAGTGCGAGAATTTACCTGGGAAAACAAACAAATCGGCGCCGAAGATACCGGCTTTATCCTCACATTCTTTCGGCCCATGAACCAGTCCACCGTCGAGGAAAACTTAAAGCTAGAACCCCCCCTCCCCGGTAAATTTAGTTGGGCTGGAAGACGCATGGCTTACACCCTCAAAAATCCAGCACCCTACGGCGTTACCTACACATTAAAACTCGCTGGATCAACCGACAAGTATTTCGGAGAAAAAAACCAAAATAAAGGAACGCTAATGCAACCGTTTAGCAGTTCCTTTCGCAGCCGCGATCGAGCTTTTGCTTACATCGGCGTCCAAGGCGAAACAGAAAGCAGATTAATGCTAGTCAATCTCACCAGCAGCGACTCGAAACCGATACCGCTGACTCCCAAAGATTTAGTCGTTACCGATTTTAAACCGTATCCTGACAGCGATCGCATTTTATTCTCAGCCACAGATCGATCAATCGCCCGTAGTCGCGGCACTCTCAATCAAGAACTATTCACAGTCACCACCGGCATCAACCCCCAATCGGGATCAGGAAATCAACAAAAATACCCAGCCGGTAGAATCGACAAAATCTTAGACTCCAAAGATTACCAAAACCTCAAATTTGACCTCTCAGCCGACGGAAAAATCATCATTGTCCAGCGCGTCAACCGCCGCAATCCCGGCGATTTCAGTCCTTGGATTGTGGAAGAAAAAGTGCCGCCCAGACCATTGGAAAATGAACAAGGCGGAGATTTTATGATTCGCCCCGACAGCAAATCGATGGTAATATCTCAAAAACAAGGATTAGCGATCGTCCCCCTCAAACCCGAAGCAGACCCAGTAGAATTTTTACCAAAATACGAACAAGTATTGGGGATGGCCAGCGACAACTCAGCCGCCGCCTATGTTAAATACAACAGCGACTTTACTCGATCACTTTTCATCTTAGATAACCAAGGTGTAGAACAAGAAATATTGCGTATTCCCGGCAGCATCATAGCCGTTTATTTCGACCCCCGCAAAAACCAAGACAACCAAGTTCAGCGTCTCTACTGTTTGTTAGCCCAACGCCTCAAAACAGAAAGCTACAAAGAACAGCCTTTCATCGCCACCATCGACCTCAAAAAAGAGGGTAGTCGTTTGGTAGGAACCATCAAACCGCTGCTAATTTTGCCCAACCAATTAGATACCCAAATCAGTTTATCTCCCGACGGGCTGGCATTAATTTTCGACCAATCAGTCACAGCAGCAACTCCCTCAGCAGCAGACAATCCCCGCAACGATAGTGGACAGTCGATCGCCACCAGTCGCCTCTGGCTGCTACCCTTAGTAGAAATACCCGCAGACGGTTCTGCAGCAAAACTACAGCCAGAAGAACTTCCCTTTGCCGGCTATCACCCCCGCTGGCTACCATAAACCAATTTGAGATTTAAGATCGCACTGCTGACTAATCACTGGTGACTAATCTAAAATCTAAAATCTAAAAGCTAAAATCATTATGACTCCCGAAGAAATTAGCAATACCCTTAAAGACTTATTTGGTGACAGTGTTGAGATGCCTGCTGCTACTTCTTGGGAAGTAGAAACCCCCAAATTTCGCCTGTTAGTCCTGCTTTCAGAAGACGGGAGTTGGCTGCGGATTTTGCTGCCGATCGCCGATGCCCAGGAAGCTCAACCATTTCTTGATAAACTGCTACAAGCTAACTTTGACACCACCCTGGAAACTCGCTACGCCTTACATCAAAACGTTTTGTGGGGAGTATTTCAGCACAGTTGTGCCACACTCGCGGCTGCCGATTTCTCAGCCGCCGTCGCCAGACTGCTGGCTTTGCAAGAGAGAGGTTTGTCTGACTTTTTCGACGGTTTGATAGAAAGCCGCATCCGTCAAATCATCAAAGCTGCGAAGATGCAAGGACAGTCTGTGGAAACAACCCTTCAGACTTTAGACCGTTTCTACGCAGAGGGATTGATGGGTGAAATGGAACTAGGCCGAGAGTCTCGCGAAAATACTCTCGCCGCTTGGCGGTATCAGCTAGAACGCCTCTGGCCGGAGGTGGAACCCTAAGACGATTGCAGATTGCAGATTGCAGATTGCAGATTGCAAAAAACTGATGACTATCGAGGTTCGGAAGTTGCCTAAAGTTGCATTTCTTTTGAGGGGTATAGGAACTGTGGCCGACGGTTAGGATGTTCTTAATTCCACAAACCCTTGCGGAACATTGCTTCTTCCTTCTCTCCTAGATAACTAAAGCCTTCCATCCGTTACATTCGGTTACATCCGAAGAAAGCGAATCCGTTGCCGAACTTCCTTCTGCTGTACAATCTGCCGATTTTGGCCTGGGCCCCAGTCTGCACCGTTGCAGCCTCAAGCCCCTTGGACAATGGCTAATCCGGGCCCTCCAACCCTCGAAGGATGCCCGTATATTCACTGATAACCCGCGAGCGGTTCTCCAATTCCCTTGTCTCACTGGAAAAATGGTATAATTTATCACAATAATTAGTTATAAATATTAAAAAATTTCGGAAAACAGGCGATCGCAGGTATATCATGGTAAAAAGTTTACAGCAGAGATCAGTAAGTTCCACAAAAGCTTCGATCGTTTAATATTGACTTAGAAACAAAATCTTTAGCAGACAATGCTACTGCGATCGGGTTTTCCCATCAGGTACTCTTGTAAATTGACAAATTAGCAACTACCCGCTACCAATTACCAGTTACGAATTAATAGCAACTTAAGTTGTCGATTAATACAATATTTAACAGGGGTTTCATCTATGTTTGCTGTGCGTGAGATTAGCTCGGAGTTATCAGTGTTGCATATAGCTGAAATTTGTACTTGGAACATCTCCTTAGAATCAACTCTCCTAGACCTGCCACTCTACAACTGCCAAATTGAATTAACTCAACAGGCAAAAGAAGTAGCCCAGGCTTTTGAAGAAAATTCCATGCTTCCGGGCGTCATTTTGACACAGGGGGGTAATTTTGTCGGCATCATATCCAGGCGTCTCTTTTTTGAAAAAGTTAACCGCCGCTACGGAGTAGAAATGTTTTTCAAGCGACCAATAGAGGTGCTGTACAAGTTTGCCAAGCCAGAGGAACTCGTACTTCCCGCCAGTAAATTAATAGTAGAAGCCGCCCAGGAATGTCTTTACAGATCAGCAGAATTAATTTACGAGCCGGTAGTAGTGGAAATAGCCCCCCAGACCTACAAGCTGTTAGACGTACACCAATTAATGGTCGCTCAATCAAGAATTCACCAATTAACAAATAAGTTACTCCACAAACAAACCCAAGCAAAACTCATCCAAACAGAAAAAATGGCTAGTTTGGGGAGGATTGTAGCAGAAGTAGCCCACGAAATCAGAAATCCGCTGAACTGTATTTGGGGAAATTTAACTTTTCTGCTGTCCTATTTTGAACACTTGCTTCAGCTCATGTCGGTTTATGAAGAAGAATATTCGGCACCGTGTCCCCGAATTGATGCCCTTAAAAAAGAAATTGAATTTGATTTTTTACAAGAAGATTTGCCGATAACATTAGAAGGGATGGAGTTGGGAGCCTCGCAATTGCTAAAAATAGTTAACGGGCTGCACCACTTCTCTCACATGGACGAGACAAAACCAGCCCAGACAGACATTCACGAATGCGTGGAGATGACGCTGTTAATTTTGAAAAACCGCTTTAAAAACAGCATAGAAGTGGTTAAAAATTACGGCGAACTGCCGCTAGTTAGCGGCTACTCCGGTCAGTTGAGTCAGGTCTTTTTGAATTTGTTAGTTAATGCTCTAGACGCCCTGACAGAGTACGCAGCCGATCGAGAAATACACACCCCGTGCCGGGACAACTGGCAGCCCCAAATCGAAATTACCACTAAAGTTATAGAAACCGAACACGGCAAGCGGGTGGCAATTTGCATTGCCGATAACGGGCCCGGCATTCCCCCAGAAAATCACAAGCAGATATTTGACACCTTTTTTACCACTAAACCAGCAGGCAAAGGCAGCGGTATGGGGCTGGCTATCTGCAATCAAATCGTCACAGAAAAGCACGGTGGCCAACTGAGAATGCGATCGCAACCAGGTAAGAACACTGAATTTGAAATTCTCCTGCCTCTAGTTGGCACAACATGATTAACTCAAGAATATTCTCGATTGTTCGCTCAGAAAAGTGAAATGATAGGGTAGCTTAGTAGTAGGTTCTCATTTCACTTTCCCAGCGTTTCGGCAACTAAAAGTTCCAGTGGCAAATAAATTCAGTTCCAAACTCATTGGCCCTTCACTCTCCGAAGGCAGCCATCAAGACCTTTCCCTAGAATCTACCCTCTGGGATTTGCCCCTGTATGAATTTCAGGTTAAATCGAGCTGCTTGGCGGTGGCAGTTGCTGAAATGTTTGAACAGCATCCCCTAGTGCCGGGAGTCGTCTTGATGGAAGCAGGAGAGTTTGCTGGCATGATATCCCGCAGGCAACTGCTGGAATATTTGCTCAAACCCCAAGGCCCAGAGCTCTTTTTGCACCTGCCGCTGAAAGTTCTCTACAGTTACGCTCGCGTCGAAATATTATTAGTCGCAGAGAGTACAACCATTTTGGCAGCAGCCCCACAAGCTCTGCGTCGATCGCCCGAATTGCAGTCAGAACCAATCGTCGTCCAAATAGACTCCCAATCTTACCGCCTCTTAGACCCTCACGCACTAAACATCGCGTACTGGCAAATTCGTGGCATCGAAACTCAAGTGCGCTACGAAAGAGCCCAAACTCAAATGATTCAAAGCGAAAAAATGGCTAGTTTAGGGCGTTTAGTCAACGGAGTTGCCCACGAAATTTTAGATCCGGTAGGCTTTATCTGGGGGAATTTAACCTACGTCAGCGACTACAGCAAAAACTTGATGGAATTGCTCTCAGTTTACGACGCGCACTGTACCAACCCCCCGCCGGAAATAGCACGGCTCAAAGAAGAGATCGACTATGACTTTTTGCAAAACGATTTTCTCCGAACTGTTGCCAGCATCAAATCAGGAGCAGAACGTTTGAGCAAGCTGGCAAGCAGTTTGCAAAACTTCTGCCACATAGACGATGTTTATCCCAAACCGACCGACTTGCACGCCAACATAGACAGCATACTTTTGCTGCTCAAAAGTCGTTTGACCAGGGAAATCCAAGTAGTGAAAAACTACGGCTACCTGCCACCAGTGCCATGCTATGCAGGACAGCTAAACCAAGTATTTATGAATATATTGACGAATGCTATTCATACATTAATTAACGAAGCAGTCGGTCAAGAATTGGCGAAAGAGTTCAAAGGTGGAGGACTCAAAGAGTTCGATCGCCAGCCTCAAATTGAAATCACAACTCAAGTCTGCTGTCCCGAACCTGCGCCGGATTTAGACAAACTTCATGTTCGCTGGGTTTCGATTTGCATAGCAGATAACGGGCCAGGAATGTCACCTAGCAAATACAAAAAAATCATAGAATCATTCTCTACGGAAAAACGCGCTCTCAAAGAAACCAGTTTAGCAGTTAGCTATCAAATCGTGACAGGCAAACACGGCGGTGCATTCAGAATGCGATCGGAATTAGGCAAGGGCACGGAATTTGAAATTTTGTTACCCTTAGCTTAAAGAAGTCAGTAGTCAGTAGTCAGTAGTCAGTAGTCAGTTGCTATTAATTATTATAGCAATCCTAAATGAGTCGTAAAAAGATGTAGGGGTAGTGCTACCCCTACTCCCCGTGCCTACCCCGGCCGCAGGGGGGGCAACCACGGGGGGTTTGCCCCTACAAAAAATACACAAATGATTTAGGATTGCTAGAGTTATTGGTTATTAATTATTATGAAAAATACTGCTACATATAAATTAGAGGCAATCTTCTGTAGGGAAACGGCAATGCTGTCTCCCTACCTGAAAACTGCTGTAACCGTCAACAGTCAACAGTCAACAGTCAACCATTATCTAACTGAGTACCGCACATTTTACAAAATCTAGCATTAGCATCGTGTACAGACCAACCGCAACTTTTACAAACAGCTTCTCCGTGATTAGCACTTTTAACTAAGTGTTTAATCAAATCCCCCAATTGCCAAGGAATCAGAGCAATTCCCGTCAAAATCATCAAAATAGTCAGAAAACGACCTGATTCCGAAATCGGAGTAACATCGCCAAATCCCACCGTGGTCATTGTGACAACCGAGAAATAAACAGCATCCAAAAAAGTTCCAAAACTTTCGGGATTTGCCGGATGTTCGACTTGATAAATCAAACCCGAATAAACAAAAATTATTGCCAGCAAAGTAAACAAAATCCGAGCAAAAATAACCCCATCTTCGCTGCTGATGCGGAAAATAGAAATTTTTAATTCCAGAAAGCGGATGAGTCGGAGAATTCTAAACCAGCGAAAAATTCGGATAAAACTAACGTTGACAAATCCCAGTAAAAATGGTAATATTGCCAGCAAATCAATAATTGAAAAAAAACTAAAAATAAATTTAACTCGATTGTCGGCACACCACAGCCGCAATAAATACTCAACTGCAAAAACGATTAAAAGGACGGTATCGAGAGTTTGCAAATTAATTCTAACAGTTTCCGAAATCGGGTAAGTTTCGGCGATGAAGCTGGTCGAAGATAGGAGAATTAGTCCGGTAAGAGTTAAATTGACGGTTCGGCCAATGGGGGTTTCGATGTCTTCGAGATAAAATCCAATTTGCGATCGGGTTAACATAGATCAGATAGATAATTAATACCATTTCTCAGGTAAGGGAATTATCGCATATGAGTATCGAATTAACTAAGGGTGAAAGGTTCAATCTTTCTAAAGAAACTCCTAATTTCAGTAAAATTGCGATCGCCCTGGGTTGGCAAGTCAGCCAGAAAGCGCAAAACTGCGACATAGACGCATCTGTTTTTATGTTAGCGGCGGACGGTCGCATTCCTGATGAAAAGTATTTTGTATTTTACAACAATCTGACATCGCCGGACGGTGCGGTGCGGCATTCGGGAGACAGCAGGAAGGGACAAATTGAGGGAGATGATGAGACGGTTTATCTGGATTTGAGCAAAATCAATGCGGCGATTCAGGAAATTGTGTTTGTTGTGACTATTCACGACGGACAGGAAAAGAATCAAAATTTTAGCAGCGTGAAAAATGCTTTTATCCGGCTTTACAATTTGGAGAGTGGGAGCGAACTTGTTCGGTATAATTTAAAAGAGGTTTTTTCGCAAGAGACGGCGTTAGAATTTGGACGTTTGTACATAAAGAGTGGTGAATGGAGATTTCAAGCCCTAGGACAAGGATATAATGCTGGGTTGCAAAGTTTTGTTGACAAGTATCATGTTGAGAATGGGGTAAAAAGCACTGAGAATGTGGCTCAGAAGCTTGATGATGCTGAGATTTTGAGGCGGTTTAGCGATCGGGTTGATAACCAATTGCGGGAAAAAGCAGCGGGAGAGTCTGTTGCTAATCCTGTGAATGCGGATAACTTGGAAGTTGAGGAAGATTTTGATGATTCTGTTTATGAAAGTCAGGAATCAGCTATCACTGCTGAGGAATTTTTACGGCGATATAACGAAGGAGAACGAGATTTTACAGGAATTAACTTAACCGGAGTGGATTTGAGCGGAAAAACTCTGGAATCTCCCATTAGTTTAAGTCAAGCAAACTTGAGTAATTCAAACTTGAGTAATGCCAACCTAGTGAAGGCTAACTTGATAGGAGCTAATCTGCAAGGCGCAAATTTGAAGAAAACCAACCTGCAGCAAGCTGATTTGATTCAATCTAACTTTAGTGGTGCAAACTTAACTAAGGCAAATTTAAATTATGCAAGACTCATTCAAGCGAATTTAAGTCAAGCCAACTTAAGCGAGACACAATTGAGTAATGCTAACCTAACTACAGCCAATTTAAGTAGTGCCAACCTAACTCAGGCAAATTTAAATAGCGCTAATTTGATAGGAGCAGATTTAAGTCAAGCCAAAGTAACTAAAGTTAGCTTATCTTATGCTGATCTAAGGGGGGTTAAGCTGAATGGGGTAAGTTTAGTTGCAGTAAACCTTGATGGAGCAAACCTGACAAACGTAAATTTGAAAGCGGTAAGCTTGATCGGATCTAGTCTTGCTCAAGCTAATCTGAGCGGTCAAAACTTGGCAGGCTTAAACCTGTCTGGAGTTAGCTTTTACAATGCTAACTTGAGTGGAGCAAACTTAACTTCAGCAAACCTGTGCGGAGCAAATTTGAGTTATGCAAACTTAGAGAAAGCTAACCTGAAAGATGCCAACTGGGTTGGAGCAAATATAGCAAGTGCAAAACTCGCAGGTGCAATTATGCCAGATGGCACAACACACGAATGAATTCGATCGCCAATATTAAACAGCAAGGTGGGCAATGTATTGGTGTGAATTTAACCGAAAGTCCGCCAGGGAATGAATTCCCTGGCTAATAGCTTAAGTCCTCTGAAGAGGACTAATGAGTTCTTCAGTCCTCGACCGAGGACTTTTTCTATGAGGCAGGGAATTCATTCCCTGCCGGACTGAGGGAAATAGCGTTAAATTGACACCAATGGTGTGCATCCCCCACCCAAAAAATACAGTATGATGAGTGTGAAATATCAAATATATAGATTTTCGATGAATGAATCCGACACAGAAATAATAGAATCTACCCTCAGATGGATGACGGAGTTTGTCGAGTTACCGCATCCAGTTTTCAGCGATTTACCCATTTGTCCCTTCAGTAAAAAAGCACGCTTGACCAATCAAATTTTATTCAAAATCGAGCCGTTTTCAGCGCTGACTGAGTTCGATCGCGATTCTGCCATCATGAAATCGATTCATGAATTTTATAATTCGGAATTTGAAATAATGGTAGTAATTAATCCCGAAAAAACAGCAATTACTGCGCCCGAAACTAAAGAATTGATAGACAAATTGAATAATCAGATTTCCGAGTTGGGCTTGCTGGCTTTTCACGTTCATCCCGAAGAAGATTTTAATATTGACGGGCTTCATACTAGGAGGATGCCCTATCCGGGCTTCACCGTTCAAGTAAATTCTAAGCTGAAGCCCGCTTCCGATGCTTTAGAGAAAACTGAATATTACAAAAATTGGACACCCCAACAACTAAAAGATTTCGGGATTCCGAGAAATTGACGATCGCCCATCCTCCCCGCGCATCTCTGAGCCATTACAATTAATTCAGCAAAAAATCTTTACACATAAGAACTCATGCAGCTCAAGTCCACAACCCGCCATATTCGTATATACACCGCCATCCTCGAAGACAACGAACTCGTCCCCAGCAACGACCTTTTGACGCTGGACATTGACCCAGACAACGAACTTAACTGGAACGATGAGTCAGTCAAACAGGTATATGCCAAATTCGACCAACTCGTAGACGCTTACGAGGGCGAAGACTTGACGGAGTACAACCTCCGCCGTATCGGTTCGGAATTGGAGCACTTGGTACGATCGTTCCTACAAAAAGGCCAAATCAGCTATAACCTCAACAGCCGCGCTGTCAACTACAGCATGGGATTGCCTCAAGTTGATGCCAAAGTTCACCTGTAAGGGCGATCGGGCGATCGGCATTTATGTCAACTTAAGATTGAAACCCATAATAAATGTCGCTTGTAGCTGAGTTTCGATCCCTCTGACATCTTGCACCATTCTCGATAAATCTTTTATGAACAGGCTTTCCGGCCTGTTCCACAATAAAATTCATCTCTTGTGGAACGGGCATCTTGCCCGTTCTTGAGAATGGTGCAAGATGTGAGATCCCTCCTACTTCTCTTAATCAGGGGAGTACGGGGGGAAAAGAGGGTTCTGTTTCCTCTCCCGCTTTGGGGATTGAGGGGGATTGAGGCTTGGATACAGAGGAAAGGTGGAGATGGGGAGAATTGGGAAAATCTGCTTTTATTCTTCTTCCTGCTTCTTTCTGACTCCTGACTCCTGACTCCCGGCTTCTTCCTTCTTCCGACTTCGATCGGACTTCTCCCCCGCCTTTCCAGCATCAACCGGAGAATTTGGAACGCGCTCGCGTTCCAAAAACTGTTTAACTGCAAGTTGGCGGTTGGTCATAAAGTGACCCCAAGCGCCGGGAAACAGCCCATCCAAGGTTTCCACCAGGGCCCAAACCTCAAGATTCATCACTTTGTAATAAAAACTGTGAGAATGTTGAATGCTAGTGAGTATTTCGTCTATTTCAACAGCAGGCAGCAGCTTCGGATCGGTCAAATTCTTGGGAAAGGCGCTGGGTTCATGTGGGGGCATGGTTAAATACTCAACAACTTGCAGAGGCCGGTCAGTCGATTTGAGATTTGAGATTTGAGATTTTAGATTGACTCCACAGATGAATCTGCGGACTTGAACTAATATCTAATTTTTTGGCTCTCCACGACTAATGTCGGGGGCTGGCATCCGTCAGTCGATTTTAGATTTGAGATTTGAGATTTTAGATTGATTCCACAGATGAATCTGCAGGCTTGTATCCGTCTTTGGGTAGGGTTAAATTTAACTTCTCTTGCGAAACTAGGGCGCGAGGCACAGATGACCCTTCGCGAGAAAACCGAGAATTGATATTTATTTATACCTATCGGCTCAGGTGATTTCTACGTACCAGCATCCTACCATTATAGTTAGTCTAAAATCTCAATTCACTTGAGTGCTGCGATTTCTTCCCAAATTGCCACTATCAGGAATATGCTGAAAACAGCCTGCTTTCAAGCCGAGGACTTGGGCATCGCGCGATCGTCTAACCCTGAAAGCTCATAGCAAGATTCAACCGGCCGTCAACAAAATGGTAAACTGTTCCTGTCAGTACAAGACATTAAAACCTACCCCTAGACAGGGGGAAAGTCACCCCTAAAATATTGTCAGGAGTTGGACTAAATAGCCAAAAAGTTTACTAAAGTTAGTCATACTTAACTTGACTGGTTAACCTTTGTGGGTGGTAGAATTAGAGCGATGCCAAAAACCAAGGCTTAATTATCTGGGAGAGTAAACCGAGCGTGCAAGTCAAAACTGACCAGCCTGTAAAAAGGTCGAACGGGAGTCCGCGTTTCGTTAAATTGGTTGAAAATATTGGATGACTCATGGCTAAAATATTCAACTAAAATTAATTCGATTAGGGTGGGCTACACCCGAATTAACGCCTGTGGACAAGAAGGAGCCGACTCCCTTGGGTGAAGCAGGAAGCAGACCCTTCAGGAGCAATCCCGATTGAATGGTGAGACTTAAATAAGTTTAGCCAAGTTTTGTGTAGCAGATATCACTACGCACACAACAGTGGAAACGTGGTGAGCCCGGGAACCTGAAAAATCAGGATATTAGGACTGCGAAGTCTTAAGAATCTGCGTCTGTTGAGAAAGCGGGAGTGTCAAATAATCGCCACGTATCAACCCGTCGAGGTTCAATCGCTAAAATAATTCAGATCAGCACGCTTGCCCAAAGGCGTCAGGAACCCTTATGCAAAACTCTGTGGCAAAACACTACTTATGGGCTTTAGGTGAAGGGATCAAAGGGTGTAAGCCAGGCGATCTGATCGCTGGTCGCTACTTGGTCAAGCGCGATCGACTTCTTGTCGATACTCAACCCGAACACTTGCCGGAACTGCCCGAAGAGATTCCGAGTGTTGTCACTCCTTATCTGAGACTGTTTGCCTATCAGTTGCACGTACCTCAAGTATACGGCCTGGTATCGTCCAAGATGAGCAAGCTATCGGGAGATATCTGGCTACTGGAAAACGGGCCGATTTTGAAGGTGACGGAATCTTTAATGCCGGAATTGGCCGATTCCTGGAAAGGAGCAGCAGCGATGCGCCAGCTCAATTGGCTGTGGCAAATGGCTCAGTTGTGGCAGCCGTGTATCGCTCAGGGCGTGGCTTCCACACTGCTGACTCCCGAACTGCTACGGGTGGAAGGGCAATTGGTGCGGTTTCTGGAATTGCAGCCCGATCGCAAACCGCCTCATTTGTCGCAGTTGGGCAAATTGTGGCAGCAGTGGCTCGAAGATGCTCACCCGGCTATTGCCAATTTTTTGAGGCAACTTTGCCAGCAAATGGTTGCCGGTCAAGTGCGCCACGGCGAACAACTGATGGGCCAGTTGGATAAAGCTTTGGCAAAGTGCGGCCGATTTTACGATCGTCACGTTGAGATTGCCACGGGCACGGATGTAGGCCGATCCCGGGCTCACAACGAAGATGCTTGCTATCCGCCCAGCGGTACGCTGTTGGCAGGAAATCCGGGGGCGGAAGCTTGCGCGATCGTCTGCGACGGTATCGGCGGACAAGACGGGGGCGAAGTCGCTTCGGAAGAAGCAATTGGTGTGCTGCGCGACAAGTTGCAGCAAATGCCCCTGCATCAAGCTAATTGGGACCCGTTGAGCCTGACTTCCAAGCTGGAACGGGCGGCTTGTGCTGCTAATGACAAGATAGCCAGTCGCAACGACAGCGAACACCGCCAAGGCCGCCAGCGGATGGGAACTACGCTAGTTATGGGTTTAGCCCACATTCACGAGCTCTATGTCGCCCACGTCGGAGACAGTCGGGCTTACTGGATTACCCGCACCGGCTGCTATCAACTTACTCTTGATGATAATGTGGCTTGCCGCGAGGTGCGTTTGGGCTACTCTCTCTACCGGGATGCTTTGGAACAAGTGGCCGCCGGAGCTCTGATTCAAGCTTTGGGGATTACTTCGTCCAACACTTTGCACCCGACTGTGCAGCGTTTTCCAGTGGATGAAGACTGCGTTTTGCTGCTGTGTTCCGACGGTTTGAGTGATAAAGACCGGGTTGAGGAATGTTGGGAAGCGGAGATTTTGCCAATTCTCGACGGTAGCATTAGTTTGGGTAAGGCGCGCGATCGACTGATTGAGATTGCTAATACTAGAAACGGTCACGATAACGTCACTGTTGCTTTAATTCACTGTCAAGCGCATTTGAGGGAAGACGGCAATACTTTTACAGAACTGTCTGTCGCACCTTTAGATACGCCGATCGAACTAATTTCCGACAGCGAGGATATGCCAACGGATTTGACCGAAAGCACAAGCCTTGGCGAGGGTAATTCTCCAGGAAAAACGCAGTTTTTACCGCCGGAAAAAAGCAAAAGTTCATTTTCGCTGCTGCTGAAAATTTTATTTTTATTAGGGTTGGGGGGTGTATTTGCTTATTTTTTCATCCCTCCGGTGGGTCGCGCGATCGATACTGCCGGGGAGTCGATTTTCGGGAAACGCGGTTTAATTAATGCTGGAAGCACGCCGGAGAAAACAGTTGAATCTGTAGCTTCTCCGGTCAAATCTTTAGAAACCGGCTCGTTTATAGAGATTAAAAGTTCTGCGGCTGGGGAATTGGGAAAAGAGGGCGATCGCTTGGATTTGCGAGGCGCAATCGGTGAGTTGACTGTCAAAGGAACAGTCCCAGCCGGCAGCGTTTTGCAGGTGACAAACAAACAGCTTACGCCTCAAGGCAATTGGCTGGAATTGAAAGTTTGTTCGATTCCTGAAATAGTGCGATCGAACTCTCCCAAACCCGAGTCAAATAAAGATTTTTCTACAGTTTCAAAACCGACACTGAATCCATCTCCCGCTGTGGCAAATCCCTCGCCTTCCCCAGCAGTTAAGCCAACCGTTGAAGTAGAAAGCGCCAAGCTGCAACCGGGGGAAATCGGATGGATTGCAGAACAAGCTGCTGTTGATAAGGTACTCTCCAACCCAGCCCCAAACCCTAATCAACAGGGAAAATGCGTTGATTCTGACTCAAACCCCAATGCTAATTAAACTGTCAATAGTAGCTCCTGCCGAGGTAATTTGAGTAAGTTTAGGAAAAGAGAAGATGCAGCGTGCTAAAAATAGAATAGTTTAAGGCAGACACAGACCTAAAATAAAACTTGAGACCCCTCAAGCCGAAGATTCATCAACTTCTTGATTCGAGATCAAACTATGACGAAAATTACAGACTATTTCCAGGGAGTTTATGCGGTAAATCTTCCTGAAAGGAAAGACCGACGCCAACTCATAGTCAAGGAATTAGAGAAAGCAGGAATGCCCCTCACGCCCCATAAGGTTGAGATATTTCCCGCAATCCGCCCCGACGAAGCTGGAGATTTCCCTAGCATTGGGGCGAGGGGATGCTTTTACAGTCATGTAGCTATCCTCAAGCAAGCAAAACAGCAGGGGTTGAGCAATATCCTGATTGTAGAAGACGACCTAGAAATTTCAGCAAAGTTCAGAACAGACCAAGCTGTTATCCTCGAACAACTGTGTCAGCAAGAGTGGGATTTCGTCTACTTCGGACACGTCGAAGAGGTTGAAAAAAAGTCTCCTGTCGCCCTCGTGCCCTTTTCTAAGGGCGTGATGACCACTCATTTTTACGCTGTAAATGGCAGGATTTTCGATCGCCTCCTGCGGTTTCTGGAACAACTGCAACAGCGACCTCCGGGACATCCCGACGGCGGCCCGATGCACCTCGACGGAGCTTATTCTACTTTCCGATCTCAAAATCCCGATGTTGTCACCTTGATTGCTTCTCCAAACCTGGGGTGGCAAAGGAGTTCCCGTAGCGACATCTATCCTAATGCCTGGTTTGACCGTGTACCTGGGGTCTGGCAATTGGCAGGTGCAGCAAGAACAACCAAAGCATGGCTGAAGCGTTGGCTTTCTAGTTAATTGAATTCGAGTTTACAATCGTTCACTTATAAGCTGTGTTGCATCTAGATTGCCTATGGTATTAGAGAGGGAGAGGGGGAGAAGAGGATAGGGGGAGAGGATTTGACGATTTTTGATGGGGACTCGAAATATACAATTTAAATGCACAACAGCTTATCCAATCTGTTAGCACAACCGCCCCGAAAATAACTAATACCCAATCCGGGTCTATTACTCCCTTTATGAAGGAAGCGGTTGATACCTTTTGACCTCAAACTATACAAATCAAGTCTGCCGGAGTTGACGCGACACGACGTAGGCTCGGACAGACTAACAGATCAAGGGGATATTTAAGCCGGATTTGGTATCAGCATATTTGATATGATGCCTGATTGCTAACCTAATTTCTTAGATATCTCTGCAAGTTTAGTCACCATTTGTGATACGGCTTTGTCAACTGCCTCGCTCAAAAGTGAGTCTTCATTGCTGCTGCCAGAATTGCTGCTGACACCTCTGACAGAAATATTAGAATCGCTTTGATCGGCTTCTCCTACTGCTTTGGCGGTGGCAAGAATATCTCCTGAAGCTGTACCGATTAACCGCACATCTATTTGAACGGTAGCTTTGGTTTTTTGCGAACCGGCGCCGATTCCCATGAAACTGCCGCCGCCTGATTGTTTGTCAATATTAAACTTGGTAATGGTGCCGATGAGCACGGCGTCAACTCCTAACTCTTTGCCAATTTCTGCAGCAGTGCCGGCATCCATCGCACCGCTGCGATTTTGCTGTTTGAGCGCTTGTTCGAGTTTGCTACGATCGACTACTGTATAAGTGCCGTTGTTGACGAGTTCGTTGATTAACAGTTCGCTGATGCCTTTGGCGGCGCCGACTCCCCTATAGGAAGTGTAATAGCTGTTGGTGGTGCCGTAGTCAAAGTCCATGACGACGAGGCGCTTTTTGGCAGTAGCTTGGGCGAGTTGGGTTGCGGGTTGGGTGGTGGCTGGCGTGGCGATCGCATTTACTGAAACGCCCGCTAACATTAGGGTAGCGAGGGAAATGCTGGTTAAGCGAGATATGGTGGTTGTTTTCATAAAGCTTTCCTCACAGTGGTTTTGTGCCGACTCTAGGATACTTTACGGAACAGCCCGATGTCAGCCTTGGGGGTGAGGAGGTTGGAATTGGCGGGTTTTAGTGTTTTTTCACTTTCAACAGGCTTAATTTTGGTTAATTAACCGCAGAGGACGCAGAGGACACAGAGAAACAAAGGAAGAGTTGAATCAAGGTTTCAATCCTTTATAGGGGTTTTCCTGCCAAAAAATCTCATATCTCTGTACTCTAAAGGTGGCAACAACCCCACAGCCATCCAAAATTCCTCTTACGCCCCAGCTTCCATAAAACCCATCAACCAATTAGCCATCGTCGCCCTGCGAGTCTGTCTGGGCCCGAATTCCCCAATTTTATAGCCTTTAAACCCCAATTTTTCCTTCAGCAACTGCTTGTTTTCTGGAGGAGTCGATCGAGTCAATTTCACCGTCGCCGGCCTAGAATCGATAAAATCGGGCGGTTCCGGGTACTCTTTGCGCCATTCGGGTGCAACATCAGCACTGTTCCACTGGCCAGTCTCGGCATCGCAGCGGTAGCCCAGATACAGCCAAACTAATCGGTTGACGGCAGCATCGTCGATTTCTTCGTTGAGAATAGCCCAAATAGTTTCGTTATTCAACGGTGGTAATTCAGACATATAAAGTAACGGAGGGGGCATTGGGCATTGGGCATTGGGCATTGGGCATTGGGCATTGGGCATTGGGAAAGAAGGAATAGGAAACCAATTGTTTCAGCAATTAAAAATGCTTTAACTACCGAGAAGGTTGCTATATCATTATCAGGAACGGGCTCTCCGGCCCGTTCCACAAAAAATCCTAGGAATTTGTTTGTGGGGTGGGCTTCTAGCCCGCCCAAAATGCCACCCCCCCCAAAAAATTAATTATTCAAAATTCCGTCTTTCTCGGCCATCGACAGCATTAAGTCAATCACCCGGCTAGAATAACCCCACTCGTTGTCGTACCAGGAAACAACTTTGAAAAACTTAGAATTCAGTTCAATTCCCGCACCTGCATCGAAAATGCTCGATCGCGCGTCGCCCTGAAAATCTGTCGAAACCACCGCATCCTCAGTATATCCAAGAATGCCTTTGAGTTCGCCCTCCGAAGCTTTTTTCATTGCCTCGCAAATTTCTTTATAGCTAGTTTCCTTCGCCGTTTTGAAAGTAAGGTCAACTACAGACACGTCGGGAGTTGGCACGCGCAAAGCCATTCCCGTCAATTTTCCTTTCAATTCTGGCAATACCAAAGTAACAGCTTTCGCTGCACCGGTCGAAGATGGAATAATATTTTGAGCCGCACCGCGTCCTCCCCGCCAATCTTTTTGGCTGGGGCCGTCTACAGTTGGTTGAGTAGCTGTCATGGCGTGAACTGTCGTCATCAAACCTTCTTCCAATCCGAAGTTATCGTTGATAACTTTGGCAATGGGTGCTAAACAATTTGTCGTACAGCTAGCATTAGAAACAACCGTATCTTTTGCAGGGTCAAATTTGTGGTGGTTGACGCCTACTAGAAAAGTTGGAACTTTTTCCGGGTCTTTTGTCGGTGCTGAAAGTATTACTCGTTTTGCTCCTGCCGTCAAGTGTTTTGATGCGCCTTCAAAATCTGTAAACAATCCGGTAGATTCTACAACATAATCTGCGCCGGATTTACCCCAGGGCAATTCGGCAGGATTTCTAATCGCTGTACAGGGGATAAAATTTCCGTCAACGACAATCCCGTCTGGTTTGCTTTCAACTTCGCCGTCGTAAATGCCGTGGGTGGAGTCGTATTTGAAAAGATAAGCCAGGTTGTCTGGCGAAACTAAGTCGTTAATGCCGACAAATTCGATGTTGGGGTTTTTGATGCCGGCACGCATGACTAGCCGTCCGATGCGACCAAATCCGTTGATGCCGACTTTTAATGCAGCCATGTTTAAACTCCTATTGAAAATCTCGTTAGTCGATCGGGCGATCGTCTGTGGTGGCTTAGAATTTACCACGCTAACGGATTTTGGCAACTGATTCTTTTCTATCTCTTAAGAATTCTGAATTCTGCCCCGGCTGGGAAGGGCAATTAATGCTGAAATGACCGCTGACTAATGGCTAATGGCTGATTTTTGTCAACTTGTAAAAGTGCTATAATAGACAGAAAATATTTTCAAAATAGTCTTTTTAAAATTACGCTAAAGTAATAAGAAAAAACCTATGGAAAAGCTAATACCAATTTAATGTGAAGTTGCACATATCTCGATCCCCCTAAATCCCCCTTAATAAGGGGAGTAGGGGTTGACTTTGATCGGAATCTTGTCCCCCCCTTATTTAGGGGGGCTAGGGGGGATCTAATTCTATGCAGCCTCATAAAAAATTGGTATAAAACGGATGGGCATTCTCACCCGTGGTGGCTGTCGGAACCCGAAGCCTAGGATTAAAGTCGCAGATACGCGCAAGAACACGGCATTGCCGTGTCCCTAAACATATTGCGTACAATCTATAGCAATCCTCGCATAATTTGTGAATTTCTTACTCCCTCCCCTTGATAAGGGGAGGGTTGGGGTGGGGTAAAAAGTTTACGACTCCTGCAAGGATTGCTATATATGTAGCTCTAATTTTCAGAATTGGTATAATCACCCATCACTCATCACTAATGACTACCCGACGCACCTAGTAATTAGCAATTCCACCGCATCTGAAATAAAACACGAGCCACCAAATTTATTGAGCACGGGTCTAATGTTTTCTGCAACTGCTGAAACTTGAGCTGGTGAACAAAAAGCAAGCACATAAATGTTATCCAGCGCCGTCATTGATGAATCACGGGAAACGTGATCCCTAGTGCTTTTTCCAGCGACATCACGAATCACCGAATAACCGGGTACGCCAGCTTTGTCTAAACCGTCTAAAATCTTGCCGAGTTCTACTGAGTGGGCTATGATTTCTACTCTTTTGACTGACTCCATCATCTCACCTCCAAAACATATTGATTCCGTATAGATACAGGGGAATGCCTACAATGATATTAAATGGAAATGTCACTGCTAAGGCCGTTGAAATGTAAAGACTTGGATTCGCTTCGGGAACAGTTAGGCGCATGGCTGCTGGTACTGCTATATAAGAAGCACTCGCGCACAATACGGCAAACAGCAAAGTGTCTCCCTGCGGCATTCCGATTACTTTGGCTATTACCAAAGCAATTACTGCGTTGACTATGGGAATTAGGATTGCAAAGCAGATCAGAAAAATTCCTGCTTCTTGCAAATCTTTAATTCTGCTGGCTGCAACCAGCCCCATGTCTAGCAAGAAAAAAGTTAGAACTCCGTAAAACAAGTCTTGAGTAAACGGACTCATAACTTCCCAACCATGTTCTCCTGTCAGTACGCCCATAATTAGGCTGCCAATCAGCAGAAAAACTGAACTGTTTAGGAATGCTTCTTGCAACACTTCTGGCCAAACTATTTCGCGTTTTCCTTCTTCCCCGCCAAATACACTGACTAGAATCAGACCAACTATAATGGCTGGGGATTCCATTAATGCTAGCGCGGCTACCATGTAACCGTCAAAGTCGATCCCCTGTGCTGTGAGGAAGGAGGTTGCGGTGATAAATGTGACGGCGCTGATGGAACCGTAGGTGGCTGCGATCGCGGCGGCATTGTAGGAGTCGAGTTTTACCCTCAGTATGAAAAAAGTATAAATTGGTACTAGCATTGACATCAGCATCGCTGCCAAAATTGTCAGGGCAACTTGCTGGTCAATTCCGCTTTTGGACAGTTCGACGCCGCCTTTAAATCCGATCGCAAACAGCAGGTACAGCGAAAACAGTTTGGGGATGGGCGCTGGAATTTCTAAATCAGATTTGAGAAAAATTGCCAGCATTCCCATGAAAAAAGCTAATATGGGTGGATTTAAGATATTTGACGCGACTAAACTCAAATCCACGATCGTTCACTCCCATTTCTTGCGTTTTTAATATTACTTCCCCAGTAATTGTGGCACGAGAATGGATAAAAAGACCGATCAAACTTTTGACTCAGAAGCTCGATGGGGCTAAATACCGCCAAATACCCCAAAGGCGCACAGTGCACACCTTACTCGTTGTAAGGTGTGCACGCGGCCACCCGCAAGCTAAGTATTGTGGTTTAACTAAGCAACTGCCAAATAAGACTCTAGGGCTTCGGAACCACCGATCAACTTGCCGTCGATAAATACTTGCGGCACAGTTGTAGCCCCAGTCATAGCCCGGAGCGATCGAGTTGTGATCTCCCGACCCAAGACAATTTCTTCATAATCCAAGCCATGTTTACTCAGCAGTGCCTTAGCCTTAGCGCAGAAGGGACAGCCCATTTTTGTAAACAGCGAAACTACCTTCGGCTTGGCTGCTGCGGAGTTGATGTAGTTGAGCATCGTCTCGGCATCGGACACTTTGAAAGGGTCGCCCGGTTCATCAGGCTCAATAAACATTTTTTCAACCAAGCCATCTTTTACCAGCATCGAATAACGCCAAGACCGCTTGCCAAAGCCTAAATCTGTTTTGTCTACCAGCATTCCCATGCCTTCGGTAAATTCGCCGTTACCGTCGGGAATTAACGTCACATTGTCTGATTCTTGGTCTTTGGCCCACTCATTCATCACAAAGGTGTCGTTGACGGAAATACAAACGATTTCATCTACGCCGTTTTCTTTAAAAACTTTGGCCAATTCGTTGTAACCGGGGAGGTGCGTTGACGAACAAGTGGGAGTAAAAGCTCCTGGCAGCGAGAACACTACTACGGTTTTACCTGCAAATATATCATCGGTGGTGACATCCACCCACTGGTCGTCTTTGCGAGTGCGAAAGGTGACTTTGGGTACTCTTTGACCTTCTTGGTTCGTCAGCATGATTTTAAATTTTTGGGTACTTGGGTTCAATTCCTTTGCTTTTTATAGCGTACTCATAACGAGTATGAGTTGTCAAGGGCAGGCGAGTTTTTTTCTCGGACTTGGGCGCGCGCGAGATCAGTTCATTGTCTTTGCGACAGCTAGCAGATTTAACTGCCAGCCGGGAAGTCCCTCGGTATATTCAGAGGGGACATATCTGAGCGCTGCGCGAAGTACCCCGAATGAATTACGCCCGCGTGATGGAAAGAACCGTCGGATGTCGCGGACGGAAGCCGACAATTATTCTTTTATGTCCCTTGATAATCTGGAAATACTCTGGTAATATATTAGTAAGTCGGGGTGGAACTACCTCACTATAAAAAGCCTTTGTAAAAAAGCAAACAAGAAGCCTGCGGTCTAACGGTACTCCGTTGACCGTCAGGTTTGTTCACAACTTGCTGTTTAAGGATCGCGAATTAAATAACTTACAATTTTAATTGTTATTGTGGGATGGGCGTCCCGCCCGTCCTTTTTGGACGG
>NZ_JAUBTR010000085.1:16160-25757 GCF_036705045.1 Microcoleus sp. BR0-C5 | reverse complement strand
TATCCTCGAATGCAGGAACCTCGCTCTATCTTAAAAGGTAAATAGGCCTTGCGATCGAGACTTTTTCAGTGACATTGGACTTTAGTCCTCACTAGAAACCGCGACTCGTTATCTCGATATGATCGCCCCGATCGCACTTTAGGATTGTTTGATTGGTTGTTCGATCGGCAATTCTATGATAAACTCGGCTCCGTGGCCGAGTGCAGACACGCAGCTAAGTTTGCCACCGTGTTCTTGGACCACTTTGTAGGAAATGGACAGGCCTAAACCGGTGCCTTTGTCGGCGGGTTTGGTGGTAAAAAAAGCCTCGAATAACTGCTGGGAAACTTCTTCTGGCATACCGGGCCCGTTGTCAGAAATCCTAATTACAGCATTGGAGTTTTGGACTTCAGTCCTAATTTTAATCTTGCTGCGGTTAGCTTTGACTTCGGCAACTGAACGCCCTTCGTTGTATTCCTCGATCGCGTCGATCGCATTTCCGATCAAATTCATAAATACCTGATTGACTTTCCCGGCATAGCACTCAACCAAAGGCAAATTTCCATAGTCCTTAATTACCGCAATTTCGGGATAGTTACCTCTGGCTTTCAGGCGACTTTGCAGAATCAGCAACGTTCCTTCAATCCCTTCGTGCAGGTTAACTTTGCTCATTTGAGAATCGTCTTTGCGAGAGAAATTTCTGAGCGAGCGCACGATTTCCCGAATGCGATCGGCTCCAACCTGCATCGAAGACATCGCTTTCGGCAAATCTTCTAGCAGAAACTCTAATTCGATATCCTTAATTTTATCTTGAATTGCTGCCGGCGGCTGCGGGCAGTGCTTCTGGTACATATCGATCAAATTCAGCAAATCTTCCGTGTAGTGGCCGACGTGGACGAGATTGCCGCAGACGCTGCTAACAGGATTGTTAATTTCGTGAGCGACACCGGCTACCATTTGACCGAGAGTAGACATTTTCTCAGTGTGAATCAATTGAGCTTGAGTTTGCTGCAATTCGTGCAAAGTATTTTCGAGTTGAAGTTTTTGTTTGGTTAACTCTGTTTGCGATCGCAGCAAAGCTTCTTCACTGCGTTTCTGCTCGGAAATATCAGTAATTAACCCTTCTAAAGCTATCAATTCTCCAGAGTCGGAAAACACTCCCAAACCTTGCTCCCAAACCCATTTTAATTCGCCATTTTTAGAATTAATTCGGTAATTTAGCTGATAGGGTCGATTTTCTTGTAAAGCCACTTGCACGGCATTCCACAAATTCTCGCGATCGTCCGGGTGAGTCAATTCCGATATAGAAACTTGCCGAGTGCCGATAAATTCTTCAGGAGAATAGCCGGCTAACTGATAGCAACCTTCGCTGACAAACTCCATACTGCGATCGGCATCGTTGCGAAAACGGTAGGCCATTCCCGGCAAATTGCTCATCAGCGTCGCCAAAGCCCGCTGGCTTTCCCGTAGGGCTTCTTCGGCGTGTTTGCGATCGGTAATATCCGTCATCACCGCCAGCATACAGAGTTCGCCGTCCAAATTAATCAACTCTGCTGACAGCAAACACACCACCACCGATCCCGACTTCATCCTAAACTCGCATTCCTGATTGCGAACAACACCTTGTTCGTGTAAACTTTGTCTAAAATTAAGTCTGTCTTCCGGCCTTACCCAAATATTTAACCCCGGTACTGTATTCCAGGTAGTTTCTTCTAAATCATAACCAGTCATCAACAAGAAGCTATCATTAACTTCAATAAAACGACCCTCAGCAAAAGTAGTAATAATCATCGGATCTGGACTCGAACGAAAAGCCTTAGAAAACTTTTCTTCCGATAAACTCAACTTTTTAATAGCCTCTTCCAACTGACTTGTTCGCTCTTTAACCCGGCATTCCAATACCTCATTAGCCTGCTTCAATGCCTCCTCAGCCTGCACCCGATAAGTGATATCGCGCACCACGCCTTGCAGCCCTATTTTGCCGCCGATATCCATAGAAGTTAGCAGCACTTCCGCCGGAAACTCAGAACCATCCAAACGGCAGTGTCGCCAGTCAAAACGGCAATTTCCCGATCGCAAAGCCGTATTAATTCGCTCTTGAGAAAGACTCATAGAATCTTGTCCGTCCGGTTGTAACGGCGGGCTGAACTCCGAAGGATGCTTGCCGCAAAACTCCGACTCAGTGCTGCATCCAAATAACTTTAAAGTAGCCGGATTGCAATCCAAAAAACCCTCTTCGTCTAGCAGCATTACCGCATCAGTCGTCGATTCGTACAAAGTGCGAAACTTTTTTTCCGACGCCTGCAAAGAAGCAATCAACTGCATCTTTTCCTCAGCCGCCCGCTTTTGGTCAGTAATATCCTGCATTACTTGAGAAAAGCCCTGCAACTTTCCCCTTTCATCGCGCAAAGGAGTAACAATAATATTCGCCCAAAATCGCGAGCCGTCTTTGCGAAGCCGCCAGCCTTCATTTTCGTATCGACCTTCGGTCACAGCCAGGATTAATTTTTCTTGGGGTTTGCCAATTTCCAGATCTTCTTTCGTGAAAAAACACTCCGAATTATTGCCGACTATTTCATGATATCTGTATCCAAAAATGCGTTCTGCACCGGAATTCCAGCTAGCTACATACCCATCAGGATCTAACATGAATATAGCGTAATCCTTAACGCCTTCAATTATTAAGCGCAGGCGTTCTTCGCTTTCTCGAAGTGCAGATTCTGCTTGCTTGCGCTGGGTGATATCTTCTACAAAACCTTCGTAGTAGAGCAATTTACCCGCTTCATCGCAGACAGCCCGCGCATTTTCAGCGATCCAAATTATTGTTCCGTCCCGCCGATAAATCTGCGACTCAAAATCCGATACGATGCCATGTTCTTGCAAAGCAGAAACAAACTGATCGCGCCGATCGGGATTGACGTAAAGCTGATCGCTGATATCAGTCAGACAGCCCATTAATTCTTCAGCAGAATTATATCCGTAGATGCGAGCCAAAGCTGGGTTAGCGCTGATGTAACGACCGGATTGGGTTGTTTGAAAAATACCCGACACAGCATTTTCAAACATACTATAATATTTTGCTTCCATTTGGTGCAGTGCCTCCGCGACATTCAGGCATTCTATCGCTTTATTTCCTAATTTTTGATTTCCCACTTGTGAATACCCTGCTATTGTGTGTGAGTTGAAGATTTTTGGTCTACAGCCTGTTAAATTTTATCCGTTATTTAGGCTGAAAGCTCGTGTGTCGCAGCCGGAGACGAGTGTGTTTATTCATCTGTCCTACGGGGCGGCTAGTTATTAGTGATTGTTGGGGAAAGTTAGTTGCTCGGGTATTTATTTGATGCTTGACTGGCTCTCACGATCGCATTGGCACATCGATCGGCTTGCAGTGCAGGTGTTCGAGCAAAACCCGCTCCTTGAAATCTCCCTGAATATATTAGCAGTTGAGTACCCTGAAATAAGTTAGTGGCAAGGATGTTACTACAATAAAAGGCAGCGATTTCTACAACCCCAAGATTCTATTTATAAGATTTGGGTGAGAGTACGATCGACTCTTACCCGAAGCAACTAACCCCCCTGCAAGAGCTAAACGCTCGCTGTCCTTGCTGTCAGTCGATTGGAGATTTGAGATTTGAGATTAAAGAATTGACTCCACAGATGAATCTGGGGCTCTCCTAAAATCTAAAATTTTTTGGTTTCCACAACTCCTGTCGGAAACTTTTATCGCTCTTTGGGTACTCTGAGTTACTGTTAAGTATTATTGCTGATAGATAATACAGCAGACTACTGGCAGTTGTACGATATGGGGTTTCTATGTAAAGTTGGCACAACAATAGGGTAATTGTTGTATCAAAAAATTCATATTCTGCTGCTGCGGGCGGAAAAATTCTGTAGCGGTGCTGGCATTTGGGCAAAAATCCGGGCCCGATGGCGCAAAATGTGGTCGGCAAGTCTGGTAAAATCCCGATCGATTCTCAGTTTGGCCACAAAGCTCGATCGAGCTAAATTTGACTAGAAACTAATATTAATGACAGATTCTCCTCTACTAGCAACGCCAGAGTTATCCCCTGCTTCAACCCAGACGGCGGATTCTCCTGTGTGGCCAGCCCTCCTGCAACAACTATTAGACAGACAATCTCTCTCACGTGCCCAAGCAGCCGACTTGATGCAGGGATGGCTAGCAGAAGCTATTCCCCCCGTCCTCTCAGGAGCCATTTTAGCTGCCATCCAAGCTAAAGGCATCTCTGCCCAAGAATTGGTAGGAATGGCTCAGGTATTGCATTCTCAGTCGCTTGCAGGCGAGTCGGAGAGCGTTTTCAATCCCAAACCCTCAATCTCCAATCTCAAATTAATTGATACTTGTGGCACAGGCGGCGACGGCGCTTCCACGTTTAACATTTCCACTGCTGTAGCTTTTGTGGCCGCCGCCGGCAAAGTTCGAGTCGCGAAACACGGAAATCGCTCCGCATCGAGCAAAGTTGGTTCTGCTGACGTGTTGGAAGCACTGGGAGTCAACCTCAACGCCGATCCCGCTAAGGTGAGATCTGCGGTAGACTCTGTGGGCATCACCTTTTTATTTGCCCCTGGGTGGCATCCCGCACTTAAGGCTGTAGCGTCGCTCCGGCGCACTTTGAAGGTGCGGACTATTTTTAACCTTTTAGGGCCTCTTGTCAATCCTATGCGCCCTACAGGGCAGGTAATCGGGGTGTTCGATCCTAGTCTGGTATCAACTATTGCTCAAGCTTTGGGCGAGTTGGGGACTGAGTTAGCTGTAGTCGTTCACGGCAGAGAAAAATTGGACGAGGCGGGGTTGGGTGATGTGACTGATTTGGCGGTTTTGTCTGATGGCAAAGTGGAACTCACTACTTTAGACCCGGAAAAGGTAGGATTGACACCAAGTACGATCGGCTCGTTAAAAGGCGGAAATGTTGAGGAAAACGCCGAGATTTTGCGGAACGTTTTGCAGGGCAAAGGTACGCCTGCACAAATGGATGTTGTAGCTTTGAATGCGTCTTTGGCTTTTCAGGTGGGAGGTGCAATTCCTATGGGTTCTCACGCAGCAGGAGTTTCTATGGCTAAGGAGATTTTATTTAGCGGTGAATCTTGGTTGAAGTTGCAGCAGTTGATTGAGTTTTTGAAATGAAGGAAGAGGGAAGAAGGAAGAGGGAAGAAGGAAGAAGCAAAGAAAAATTTAGAATGCCAATATCTTCCCGTTCTAACCGTCTAAAACTCAGCCTTCTGCATTCATACTTTTTCAAGTTGGGAAACTTTTTTCTCTCTTCTATTCTTGTTGGTTAGTAAAAAAAATCCTTCTTCCTTCTTCCTTCTTCCTTCTTCCCTCTGTTTAAGAGCGCGATCGAAATTCAATGACATCTTGCTTAATAGTCACATCTTTATTACCAAAAAAGTCGTGACCCAACAGTCCGATATCTAGGGATGGCGAGACTGCGACAACTACATTGTTAACTGCCAGACCACCTGCTTCCATAGAAGTCAGGCGACCGAGGGGAAAAGTAGCCACTCCGTTGGGAGTTTGTGCTTGAACTGTTCCCTGGAGAACAACGCCCAAGGCTTTAGCCATTGCTGGTGTAATTACTGTGCCACTAGCTCCAGAATCTACCATCATCTCGAACTTTTGTTTGCCGTTAAACGTGACTTCTATGACGGGGATATTAGCCTCTCGGCGTTTGATTTTTGCCTGAAACACTCCCGACTTTGCCGCTGCCGAAGTGGGGGGAGTCAATTCTTTGGGGAGAAAACCGCAGACTGATTGGCTGAGGTTGACGGTTCTGCCTGACGAACTCCGCATGAAGCATCCCTCACTTTCTTGAGCCACTGCTCGCGAGGAATTGGCAACACTCCCTACTAAAATTGAACTGCTCAGAGAAATAACCCCTGCTAAAACCAGTAAAGGTTGGGGCAGGTTGTTAGGGATCAGAAGAGGCTTTTTTGAGTTTGATAGTAAAGGCAAGGGAGATTTGCTGGCCATAGTTTGATTAAACGCTGTAGCTCGATCGTAACAGCGACAACTGCCTTTTGGTATAGATATAGAATTTCCGCCCGCCTCCTAAGCTGCTGGCAGATAAATTGCTGGCGCGGGGGGAGATGGAGAATTTGCACTTGTGGCCTTTCTCAGTAACATGAGGTGCACGCTTTATAAGCGGGCATAGGGCATAGGGCATAGGGCATAGGGCATAGGACAATTGAGAACTGCTGTATTGCTGCTTCTTGATTACCTGTGGCATAAGTGCCTCCGGCATCGGGCCTCCGGCATAAGTGCCTTGCTTTTCCGAACCCTTGCACAAATTAAAATAATATCTGTATATTGCCGACTAGCATCAAATCCCTGGCAGTGGTAAGAATGAAACCAAACGAAAGTAATTAAGGATGCCATGTCACTTTCAACTGCACAACCCGCTCTCCTAGTCCTGGCTGACGGTACTGCTTACCGCGGCTGGTCGTTTGGCGCTGACGCCACCGTCGTTGGCGAGGTAGTATTTAATACGGGAATGACGGGCTACCAAGAAGTATTGACTGATCCCAGCTATTGTGGCCAAATTGTAACTTTTACTTATCCAGAATTGGGCAATACCGGCGTAAATCTTGAAGACGAAGAATCCTCGCGCCCGCAAGTTCGGGGTGCGATCGCCCGGAACGTATGCAGCCGACCCAGCAACTGGCGCTGTTCGCAATCTCTGCAAGACTACCTGAAACAGTACGATATCCCCGGAATTTACGGGATCGACACCCGCGCCCTGACTCGCAAAATTCGCACGGTGGGAGCGATCAACGGTGGCATTTCGACCACGATTCTCGACCAGGCAGAGCTTTTGGAGCAAGTGCAAGATGCCCCCAGCATGGACGGGCTGAATCTGGTTCGGGAAGTCACCACTCGCGAGGTTTACGAGTGGTCTGAAGCCACGGACTCGGTTTGGGAGTTCAGTCCTACAGTCAAACCTGAAGAAGGCCAAATGTGGACCGTGGTAGCGCTAGACTTTGGGATCAAGCGCAACATCCTGCGCCGTCTGGCGAGTTACGGGTGTCGGGTCATCGTTGTCCCCGCTGACACCTCGCCGGAGGAAATCCTCAAATACAACCCGGACGGCATTTTTCTGTCCAACGGCCCCGGAGATCCGGCGGCGGTAACGGAAGGGATCGCGACTGCGAAAGCTTTGTTAAAGTCGGACAAACCTGTATTCGGCATCTGCATGGGACACCAAATTTTGGGACTTTCCTTGGGCGCAGAAACTTTTAAACTTAAGTTCGGCCATCGGGGATTGAATCATCCAGCGGGTTTAACTGAGCAAGTAGAAATTACTAGCCAAAATCATGGTTTTGCGATCGACCCCGATTCCCTAGCCCCCGAAGTAGAGATTACTCATCTCAATTTGAACGATCGCACCGTAGCCGGATTGAAGCATAAAACTCTGCCGCTGTTCTCAGTGCAGTACCACCCAGAAGCCAGTCCGGGCCCGCACGACGCCGATTATTTATTTGATCGATTCGTGCAGTCAATGCGAGACAATCAGAAAGTAGCCAGTAGTAAGTAGTCAGCAGTCAGCAGTCAGCAGTCATTAGTCAGTAGTCATCAGAGGCTGTTTGTGTCGATCGCTTCTGACTAATGACCAATGACTAATGAGTAATGACTAAAAAACTGTAGACAAAAGACCAAAAAACTCCTATAATGAAGCCTCGACTTTAAGCCATATCTAGCTAGGAGGGTGTCATTCCTGAGTCATTGACCCTGACCGTTAGCCTCAGAGGCACTCGCGAAGTCAAGAATAACTATCAGTTATTTCGCTTGACGGGCCTGCTGGACGCTTTTTCTGAGGCCACTTTTCGGAAGGTAATAAGCAAATGTATTGACGAGGGCCCAAAACACGTAATTTTGGACTTGTCTCAGATAGACTTTGTGGATAGTTCAGGCTTGGGCGCACTTGTGCAACTTGTCAAAAAAGCCCAAACCTTGGAAGGGACATTGCAAATTGTCTCAAATCCCCGCGTAACTCAGACTGTTAAACTGGTTCGCTTAGAGAAATTTTTGTCTTTGCAGCCTTCGGTTGATGAGGCGGTAAAAAACGTCAAGGATGCTTGACGCCAAAGTGAATTAAATTAGCTATCCGGTTCTCAACGCTGGATAGCAAATTTTTATTTTTGTGCGGGTAAAACAATACCGATTTTCCCAGAAGCTGCGACACGCGCCATCGGCTATTTCCCCGATGCCTAGAGTTTCGGTGGAGGGGCAGTAAAATATGTGTGGCAAACACGCGGAAAAATGGTACAAAAATTAGAGCATCCCGATTTGGTAAAAAGCCTTTTTTAGGAGTGTGATCGTCGCGCCAAGCTTTGCCTATATATCTCGCTTCGTGCTCTGAGAGCGAACAGTCCTGTAAAAGCTATAATTGCGGAAGTGACGAAAGACGAAATAAGTAAGTAACTAGAAAAACCAAGCTGTGCGGAAGTTTTATTTAAAAAAGTATGTCGCCGATCGCAGATGACGGACTCAAACTGAGTCTGACGGATATCAGTTTAAATCGAGTGCATCCTGCGAGGGCTACACCAGCAGAAATAGAAAGAATTTCGCCCGCAGCCTGGGCATATTTGGGAGATGCAGTGTACGAACTATACGTTCGGAGTTCGTACTTAGTGCCGCCCAAGAGATTGCAAGCTTATCACGAATTAGTGGTGGGGCAAGTACGAGCCGAAACTCAAGCGCGTCATTTGCGATCACTCTCTCCTTACTTGAACAGTACAGAATTAGCAATTGTCAAGCGCGGCCGCAATGCTGCAGCGGGCCGTTCTAAGCGAGCAGATCCAGAGATATACCAACAAGCCAGCAGCTTAGAAACTTTGATCGGATATTTGTACCTCACCGATCCCGAAAGATTGACCGAGATTCTGGCACTTTTAGAACTTGAGAATGAAATGATTTAGCAGTTAAGAGTTGGGAAGGAGGAGGGATTAATTAACCATCCTTGCACGGCTAACATAAAACCGCAAAAATCTTGATCGGCAAAACAGGATTTATCAGTTATTAACTAGCAATTGGAACACAGCAAAATCCTTGCTCCCTCGCTAGACTATCTCAAATCTTAAAGCCCAAAGATTGCTCCCTCAATCAAGAATCTCACATCTACAATCTACAATCGATTAGCCTTCAGCCCAAACATTTTGACCAAAAGAAACCAATGAGAAAATTTACCAAACCCAACTTTTCGCGATCAAATTCCGACAGCAAGCCATTCAAAAGCGAAGGCCGCCGTCAGGACTCACAACCATCCTCTCCCCGCTTTGAACGCAAGCCCCGTCCCGATACTCGCGGAGTAGACGCGCCTCAAAAGCGATCGACCTTCGCCCCGCAATCGCGAGAAATGCCCGTGAGAGCAATTTTCAAACGGAGAGTCGATTCCGACAGCCAACCGGAAATTCGCAGAAATAATCATTTCAAAGACAGAGACAGCAGCCCGCAGGAATCCAGGGGCAATTATTACCAAGACAGAGACAGAGACAGCAGCCCCCAGCCGGCCCGCAACAATTTCCGAGACAGAGACAGAGACAGCAGCCCCCAGCCGGCCCGCAACAATTTCCGAGACAGAGACAGAGACAGCAGCCCCCAGC
>NZ_JAUBTR010000085.1:0-16060 GCF_036705045.1 Microcoleus sp. BR0-C5 | reverse complement strand
CGGCCCGCAACAATTTCCGAGACAGAAACAGAGACAGCAGTCCGCAGGAATCGAGGGGCAATTACTACAAAGACAGAGACAAAGACAATAGCCCGCAGGAGTTCCGGGGCAACCATTTCAGAGACAGAGACAAGGACAGAGACACTCGCCCTGTTGACACTGCCTCAAATACAGTCGTGCAACCAGACGCAGACACAGACGACATGATTTACGGCCGCCATGCAGTGCAAGCGGCTTTAGAAACAAACCAAGTCCTCAACCGGATCTGGGTTGTCCCCCACCTGCGCTACGATCCCCGCTTTCACAGCTTGCTAACCGAAGCCAAAGCCAACGGCAGCATCATTGACGAAGTTGACGATTTGCGCCTCGACTACATCACGCGCAAAGCAAACCACCAAGGCGTAGCCGCTCAAGTATCAGCCTACGAATACCTGGATTTGAGCGAACTGATCGCAAAGGCTAAGTCGGCTTGCGAAGATCCAGTAATTGTGGTAGCAGAAGGACTCAACGACCCCCACAATCTAGGGGCGATTATTCGCACCGCAGAAGCATTGGGATCTCAGGGCATGGTGATTCCGCAGCGACGGGCTGTTGGGATTACCTCAGCAGTGAGAAAAGTGGCAGCAGGGGCACTGGAAAGCCTGCCCGTGGCGAGGGTTGTCAATCTTAACCGGGCGCTGGAAGAACTCAAAGAGGCTGGATTCTGGATTTATGGCACTGCAGCAGGCGTCGGTCAATCGGTAGAGACAGTCAAGTTCTCCGGGCCCACTGTTTTAGTGGTTGGTGGTGAAGCTGACGGTTTGAGCCTTTTGATACAGCGCGGATGTGACGGATTAGTTTCAATTCCTTTAAGGGGTCATACTCCTAGCCTGAATGTCTCCGTAGCAACGGGGATGGCTTTATACGAAATTTACCGCCAGCGTGGGCCCAAAAAGTTTCACGTACACGGCTCGTAAAGGTGGTTGAAAAAAAGAGCACAACAGAGTAGTTTATTGTCAATGCCGCCCAGAATGGAGTGGCACGACACCCGGAACAAGTAAGGATAGCCGATCGACTGTCGTTACTTGTTCAGGCGAAAGTAGATAGAAGAAGCCTAGCCCCTAGGTTCAAACAGGAATTCGACACAAATCTATTTAGATATATTTAAATAGGTTTGGATCGGTTCTTGGCAGCAGTCAGCCACGTGTAAATAACAAAAGCCTAGGCGTGTTCGCAGCACCCAGAAAACACCGTCAAATACATTAGAAAAGCAGATGAAAGAATTCTTAATTAGCTTGCTCAACTTTTTCGGATTGGCTTGGTGGGTTGAAGTTAAAACTTCAGCGCCGCGGTGCATTTACTATTTTGGCCCGTTCTTAACCGAGAAAGAGGCGGAATCTGCAAAAGCAGGATATGTAGAAGATATAGAAAATGAGGGGGCAGAAGGTGTTAGTGTTTCGATTCACCGCTGCAAACCAATTACTTTGACGGTTGCAGAAGATTTGGGAAAGCTTGGTGATGGAGGGCTGTGGCCGGTTTTGAGCGGTCAGTAGAAGCAGGGGAGTTTTGAGTTTTGAGAGGCCTACGCTTCCCTAGCAACGCTGTGCGGTTTTGAGTTGTGAGTTATAACTTCAAAACTGTTGAGTGTTGGGTGATTAATTGCTTGTGACCAACTCCAAACTTAAGACTAGTAATTGCCCACTGCTTCGGGGTGACTCTCAATCCAGCGATCAATGTCTGCGATTACCCGATCGGGAATTTCCCAAGGGAACAAGTGGGCTGTATTGGGATAACACTGCCACTGACAATCATGGAGGTGGCGGGCGGTTTCTAAACTGGATGCTGAGGTGATGTGCCGATCGCCCTCTCCGGCCAACACCAAGCTGGGACATTGAATGTCGGCCAGGTGCAGCAGTCGATCGTATCCAGCCCTCAGAGCGGTATTTAACGCCTGGGTGGCCGTGTTGGAAGTCTTGAGGTAGGCGGGGGTACCTGCCTGTGCTAAGTAGCGGTAAGGGGTGGCGTTATGCTGCTGTATCAAGTAGCGAAAGAGCGATCGCCTCGCAAAAGTATCAATATTCCACTGCCAACCCGGTATCACCCAATTGATAATTCCGGCTAAACCGGTGTAAAGGTTATCTTGCCAAGAGATGGGAGGATGACTTCCTCGCGGTTTGGCTGCGGATGCAAGGAGAATCAAACCTGTGACTCGCTGGGGATATTTCATGGCTAATTCCAGGGCTAAAATCCCTCCCAAAGACCATCCGATCACCAAACACCTATCGACTCCTAATCTGTCTAATAGTGCTTCTAAATCGACCAGATGATCGGTCATTTCAAAGAAAGTTGAGGTGCGGCTGTTGCCGTATCCGCGCAAGTCTGGGGCGATCGTCTGGAAGCGTTTTGATAGGTGTTCTGTGAAGACGGACATACAATCGCCGGAACCTGGATGGCCGTGCAAGCAGAGAATCGGAAATCCTTTGCCTTTGACGGAAACACTGAGTTGTTGATGCGGCATTTTTTAACTGTTTGGGCGGTGCGTTGTCCCCCGCTATAAATTGTATATTCCAGCGGTTAAAAGCTGGGGTTTCTAACCATGTAATCGGCAATTTTAGAAATAGACTGGCGCATTTGTAGCTCGCCGCTGCGGCTGTCAATCACAGTAATCACATAGGCCTCGTCGTCAATGCTCATCGCTAAAGTTGTGCCGAGTACCCAGGAATTTTGACCAGTTTTTTCCCCCAACCACTGAGCTTTAGTTCCTTCCAAGGCGGCAAATCCCAGAGCGTGATCGTACTGGCGGTTGAGAGTTTCTATTAACAGTTTAGCACCGGGTGTTTCGCCGTTGTAAATTTGCACCATCATTTCGGTGAGTTCGTTAGCAGTCACGCGGTTGCGACCGGAACCGGGGTTGGAGGGCATAATTCTTTCCCCCATTAATTTGAAGTTGACGCGGGTGACTTCGTAGCCGCTATTATCTAAATATTGATTGATGTAATCCGAACCTAAATAATCGATTAGTTGATTGGTGGCGATATTGCTGCTGCGATAGATCATTTCTTCTAACAGTAGCTGTAGCGGGTAATTGCGATTGGACCTAATCTTTGCCGATGCGTCTTCGGTGAAATTACCGCGAGTGACTAATACTTCCTGGTTCAGACTAATTTTTTCTTTTTCGACTTTTTGCATCAGGGCGACAGCAATCGGCAATTTAATTAAGCTGGCTGGACTGACAGGAGGTACATCGCCCCGCAGGTGCACACACTCTCTAGAAAGGTTGCAAATACCGATCGAAGCTTGAGCCGACAAACCGCTTTCCCGGGCAAGCACACCCAACAAATCAGATTTTGCTTGCTGCACTTGAAAGGTTGCTGCTGTTAAATTTTCCCGGTATTCTTGAGTTTTTGAGGCAGTGACGGAAGCTAAAAATGAATTTTGAGGAACTTCCTGCAAGTTGTTGAGGGCTTGATGCCAGAAAAATTGAGTTTGCTGCGAAGATTCGATCGACTTATTTGGCTGCTGTTTAGTTTCTACGGCTCTGTTGGCTAAACGCACTGCTTGCTGTAAGTTGTCCTTAGCCCTCTGTTCTACTAATATTTGAGCTTCTACCGCTTGCAACTGCTGTAGGAGTTGTTCTTGAGGATTGGCTGCGAAGGGAACTAAGCCGGAAAGGATGCTTGGTTCTGGGGAGGGAGAGGAGGGTTGTTCTAATTCGGTGATTAGCTGATCGCGAATTTTGTAGAGTTCGTCTAGGGAACGCGGGTTAGATGATTGAGAGAATGAACTTGCGATGGTTAACATCTGAACCAGTCCAATGCCGGCTACTACTGCCGCCATCTTGTTGGCGATCGACAAAAAACGCCTGAGTTCTGGCATATTTAACATCCTCAACACAACCAAATTCTATATAAGCAGCTATTGTTACATCAGTCAAACGGTTTTAGATTTTAGATAGGAGAACAAATCTAAAACCTAAAATCTAAAATCTAAAATGGTTTTGATCGCGCCAATGTGGCAAGATAACTAAAATAAAGGGAGCGATCGCACGAAAGCAATCAACCCCCTCTAAATATTGCGAACTATCTACTTTGTGCGTCGCCGTCGCCAGTCAGCACCCAAACGCTTGAGGTAATCCCAGCCACGTTGGGGCCAGACATGATCGCTACCAATCTTTTCGGCAATCCAGCGAGCGACTTTGGGGCCTGTCCAGTCTCCGCCGTCGGGGGCAGGGCCTTGCAGCGCTTGTCGCAGTTCTTCTTGCTGTTCAGGATTCAGCAAGGATTTTGCAGGAGGGGGCTGGCGGTCTCCGCTGCGATTTCTCACAGAGTTAGGCCCTTCTCGGTTATAGCGCTGGACAATTTCTTTGGCGTAGTCGTAGTTGAGGCCTACGACTTGCGCTGCTTGTTTGATAGTCCAATTTCGGGAAACTAACAACAGCAAGTGCCAGCGGCGCGACTCTGTGGTGTTTTGTGCCTGCCGGTAGCGAATTTTGAGTTCCTCTGCCGTCAGGTGGGATTCTAAGTGAGCTTTAGGTGGCATTCCTCCAACGGGGCATCGGGAACTTCTTACCATATATCTTGGGTTTTGGGGATAATTCCGGATGAAATTATTTTCCTGGGGATCGTTCGGGCAAATAAGTAGCTTTTTTTACCCCAGATGCACGCAGCTAGTCGCATTTGAGGAAGGGCTGCTGTTTTTTTGCAGGTGCGCGCAACAAAAGACCTCGGCGTGGCAGTGAGCGTTTCGAGCTTTTTTGTGAACCCCAGATTTCTGACAGCCTTTTTGACAATCAAGCATCCAGGATACCCGCCACGTGATTCATTCCGAAAGCAGACTCAGGACCCAGAAATAAAAAACCTGTATCCGATGAAACTTGCCGAACGTATTTATCTCGCGCAAGTCAACGCTTCAATTCTTTAATCTAAAATCTAAAATCTAAAATCGCGCAATCGATTGACCTCTGGCACAATGGGCGTAGATCGGAAAAGGTCGCTATTTTCTTCGATCGCGCCGCCATTAATTCAATCGGATGACTGATCTCATGTCCGATCGAGTGATTAAAAGGGCGGGTTTTTGAGATTGTCAATTATTTGCAGATATTTTCTGTGAGCCCGCCCCTACCGTATTAGGGTAATCGATCGGACATAATATGATAACTTTCAGTCATTTTTGACTAAAAAACTCCTCTTCATAATCTGCTCCTAATTATTAGGTAAGGTGCAGCCATAATCTTATATTTTATTTCTCCTAATTTTCTATTTTTAGTTTATATTTAACGCGATTAATCTAGTCAAAAATCAGCTTTATATGGTTCTAACTATGCTTTTAAAACTAAATTTACATAACAAAATAGGTAATTATTTTTCAAAAAAATTTAGGATAATCTGAATATTTCCCAAAATAAAGCAGTCATAATTTAGGAGTATTTGATTTTTTATGCCATGTTTTTATCCCATAAACCCAGGGTTGCTTCGAAGAGAAGCTAGGTTCTAATATTTGAGAATTTAGATGACAGAATTGGGAATAACTGATTTGCTAATGATTGTGATCTTGCCTACACATTCTTGGAGGCAGAACCTAATTATGTAGGGGCCGCATTGCACACCTTACCCCTTACTCATATAAATCTCGCGTCAAACCACTTTTTGCATCAGTCCTGATACAGTTGCATTCTTGGTTTGTTAAAAGATTAGGTAAAAAACTCGATCGCTATTTTGTGTTCGGTGGGATTTGGGGAATTTAATCTATTGTATATAAAATGACCGATCGCCCGTTAGCGGAGCCCTCTTCGAGGCTCGAACTTTCGCCACAAAAATAGCCGACTTTGCCTTCGGGCTGTAAGCAGGTACAATTGCCAGTTATATTAACTGTATTGTCTCAAAGTAGAAATGATAAAGGTACGAGCATGGCATCCATCCGCGAGTTGCACCGACAACTGGTCAATAAAGAACGCTCTGCTGTGGAAATTACTCAAGAAGCATTAGACCGAATTACCCAGCTAGAGCCGAAGTTGAAAAGCTTTCTGTGCGTGACGGCAGACAGCGCATTGGCGCAGGCCCATAAAGTGGATGCCCAAATCGCAGCCGGAGAGCAAATTGGCCTGTTGGCCGGTATCCCGATCGCCGTTAAAGATAATATGTGCACCGAGGGCGTTCCCACAACCTGCGCCTCTCGAATTTTGGAGAATTTTGTTCCTCCCTACGATGCCACCGTCGTCTCCAAACTCCAAGCAGCCGGTGCGGTGATTGTGGGTAAGGCGAATATGGACGAGTTTGCAATGGGGAGCTCGACGGAAACTTCTGCCTATCAAGTTACCGCGAATCCTTGGGACTTGGAGCGCGTGCCCGGAGGGTCTTCTGGCGGTTCTGCCGCAGCGGTAGCCGCCGGAGAATGCGTCGTGAGTTTGGGTTCGGATACTGGGGGCTCGATCCGCCAACCTGCTGCTTTTTGCGGGCTGGTGGGGCTGAAACCGACTTATGGGTTGGTTTCTCGCTACGGTTTGGTGGCCTATGCTTCTTCTCTCGATCAAATCGGGCCCTTTGGTCGGACTGTTGAGGATACGGCGATTTTGTTGGGGGCGATCGCGGGTTATGATCCGAGAGATTCCACGAGTCTTAATGTCCCAATTCCTGACTACGCTCAAGCTTTAAGACCCAGTTTGCGACCCAAGGGTCAGATTAGAATTGGTGTAATTAAAGAAACTTTTGGTGTAGGGTTGGAATCGGGGGTTAAAGACGCTGTTACTAAGGCGATCGAGCAATTTCAACAATTGGGCGCAGAAATTCAAGTCATTTCTTGTCCCCGGTTCCGCTACGGTTTGCCCACTTACTACATCATTGCTCCCTCGGAAGCTTCGGCAAATTTGGCGCGATATGATGGAGTCAAGTACGGTTTCCGGTCTCCAGACCCCGATAATCTTTTGGATATGTATGCCAAAACCCGCTCTCAAGGGTTCGGTGCGGAAGTTAAACGCCGGATTGCGATCGGCACTTACGTATTGTCGGCTGGATATTACGATGCCTATTATCTAAAAGCTCAAAAAGTTCGGACTTTGATTAAAGAAGACTTTGAAAAAGCTTTTTCTCAAGTTGATGTTTTAGTCTGTCCCACTGCTCCTACTACCGCATTTAAGGCAGGCGAAAAATTCAATGACCCCCTGAGTATGTATTTGTCAGATTTGATGACTATTCCGGTGAATCTTGCTGGTTTGCCAGCTTTGAGTTTGCCCTGCGGATTTGATGATAAAGGACTGCCCGTGGGTATACAACTGATTGGTAATGTTTTGCAAGAATCTCGGCTGTTTCAGGTGGCTCACGCTTACGAACAGTCTACGAATTGGCACTTACACCACCCCGAATTGCATTAATTTTTGAAAATCGGCGGAATACGGTGGCGGAAGTTAGTAATCGATCTTGGCTAATTGTCTGAATTAATAATTTGCCATTAGCTTTTGAGCGATCTCTAATTTCCCGCGTGCTCTATCTATGAACAATCTGCTAGTATTCCTTTTGTCTAAATCGCTAATAGCTTTTGGGATAGTTTTGGCCGTTGCTTATTCTGCTGCTTGTGTATTCCTCTTTGTAGCGCAAGGTAAGTTTATCTTTTTTCCCGCGCGCGCGATCGAAACTACGCCAGATGCTTTTCAGTTGAAATATCAAGATGTTTGGTTGCCAATTTCAACTAAAACAGGCGCGGTGGAAAGCGTACACGGGTGGTGGATTCCTGCCTCGGAAACCCCCCCCAGCCCCCCCTTGCTAAGGGGGGGAGCAAGAAAGGGGGAGGCTGTTCCCTCTGTTAACACCGGAGACTCGGATACCCCCCCCAGCCCCCCCTTGCCAAGGGGGGGAGCTAGAGGAGTCGGAACGTCCCCGCAAAGTGAGAGACCGGCAGTCGCTCCGGTTCTCCCCCTTAACAAGGGGGGGTTAGGGGCAGGGCTGTTTGATTCTCACCAAAAACGAGGTTTTTGTAGGGGTAGTGCCCCCGTGCCTACCCCCGCCACCAACCATCGAATGGGGGTTTCAGGCCAAAAGGGCAGGCACGGGGGCACGGCCCCTACCAAGAATGAAACCGCCCTGGGGTTAGGGGGGGTAGTTTTGTACCTGCACGGCAATGCTTCAAATGTGGGATCAAATGTCGAACACGCTTATCGATTTCATGGGTTAGGTTTGTCGGTATTTGTGATGGATTATCGTGGTTATGGAAAAAGCCAGGGCGATTTTCCGAGTGAATCTCAGGTTTATGAGGATGCTCAGCTTGCTTGGGATTATTTGGTGAAACAGCGGGGGATTAACCCGAATCAAATTTATCTCTACGGTCATTCTTTGGGAGGGGCGATCGCGATCGATCTAGCCGTGCGTCACCCGGAGGCGGCAGGGGTAATCGTAGAAGGCTCTTTTACTTCCACGCGGGCGATGGTGAATTTCCAAAAAGGGCTGTTTTGGATGTTTCCGATCGATTTTTTGCTGACACAGCGGTTTGATTCTCTTTCAAAAGTCGATCGCCTGCAAATGCCCGTGCTGTTTATTCACGGGGCTGCTGACAATGTAGTTCCAGTGGAAATGACCAAAAAACTGTTTGATGCAGCACCTGAACCCAAACAGTTGTACATAGTTCCTGATGGAGGTCACACTAATGTGGCACAGATCGGGGGCGCAGAATATCTGCAAATACTGAGCCAATTTTTAGGTTCTTCAAAGTAGATAAAAGCTATTGGCGGTAACAGGTTTAGTTTAATATCTGTACCGCCTACTCGCACTTCTAACAGTACATATTAAACAGAGCAGTTATCGCGATGATACTACTTAGTAGAACCTTAATACATTAAGCCACCAGTCATTTAAGGCATAGCAGTAATTGCAGTAATTGTTCGTGCTTATAGCTTGTTCTTTCTTAACTTCGCAGCCGCGCCGAGAGGTTTTTCTGTTCGGCATCCTGGCGCCACAGAGATTGGCATCTGTAAGATTAGTTTTGTTCAATCTCGCATCCCTCAAGTCGGCAGATCTAAGGTCGGCACCGCTGAGATTTGCACCGCTTAAATCGGCTTCTTGGAGGTCGGCACCCCTGAGATTTGCACCGCTTAAATCGGCATTTCTCAGGTCGGTTCTACTTAGTTTAGCGGCGCTCAAATTACTGCATTTTAAATTAGCCAACTGGAGCGATGCGTCTCGCAGAAAACTCTCGCTGAGGTTGGCATTTTCTAAGTTGGCTCCCCTGATGTCGGCCCTGCTCATGTCGGCTTTGCTGAGGTCGGCGTCGGCCAACAAGGCGTTTCTCATGTTGGCGTTGTTTAAATTAGCTTCCATTAAGTCAGCCGCAGTCAAGTCGGCATCAACTAAGTCGGCCCTGTTGAGAGTGGCGCGGCTCAAGGAAGCGCCAAACAAATCTGCACGGCTCAAGGAAGCGCCAAATAAGTCGCATCCGGGACATCCTCTGGTTTCTAGCAGCCGCTTTACTAGAGACAGATTTTGAGCTGGTAAGGGAAGTGCGGCGCAAAATGGGAGTAGCATTATCGCTGCAGTCAGAATTTTCAGTTTGATTTTGGTCATAGTCTTGGTAAGTCCTGTAACTGCCTTTCATCACCGATTTGTCTGCTGGACTTACGCGCGGGAGACCAAAAACCCGGTTTCCTCGTTAATTCATCGCTGTCCAACCCAAGATTCTAAGCAGAAACTGGGTGGTTTGCGTAAGTCCTAGTCTAGTGGATGGACGCGGCTCGACGGTGTAAGGTTCGATCGCGCTTACGGATATTACTTACGCCTTGGGGATGAAATCCCGCACATCAAGGCTCCCTTGCAGCGAACGGCGATCGACCGGAGGCGCTAAATACCAGGGATTCTGGAGCTGGCGACGGCGGAGGCAAGTGACCGACTCCGACAACGGATAAGTATTGGTAATCGATGCAGTGGGATTTTGCTGCCGAGGGCGATCGTTCTCCCTACAGGCGATCGGTAAATAAGCCAATTGGCTTAGACTCTTAAGACATATTGCTGATGCGCTGCCTTCTCTAAAAAAGATAGCATTTTTGTGTGATCCCCGAAATAATACCGAGCAAGCCAGTATAAAAAAAATACCAAATGTCTCGGCGGGTAGGAAAATTGGGTACAGCTAATACTTTCAGACGAGGAAAATAGATGTCGAACAGCATAGATCAACTTGCAGAAGGTGGCCGGGGGATCAAAATCATGTGGCAGATTGCAGACGAGATCAGTTACACCCGGACTCTCGACAATCGAAATTGTTTGTGGCTGAGTAAAAGTTACGAAGTAGAAGATCGCACTCGATCGCAAAATATAAAAAAAGCTAGCGTTTTAGATGGGTTAATGAATTTATTAAACACATGGGATTGGCAGACTGAAACAGAGCAGGAAGAAGAGCTGCATGAAACTTGTATTCAACATATTAGCCTGCAAGTCAACACAGATGTCAATGCTTTAACTCAAGTTTTGTTGTGGTTTGAGCAGTTGAAAGATTTATCGCTCCCCAATGAGGTTTGGTGTAAGTTTCAGTTGGCGTTGGCTGAAGGTTTCAGAAATGCAGTTCGCCACGCTCACAAAAATCTGCCAGTAGAAACTCCTGTTCAACTGGAAATTAGGGTGTTTAACGGACGGTTGGAACTCAAAGTTTGGGATTGCGGCCCGTGTTTTGATTTTGATGCTAAGCTAAAGGAAATTCTGGCAGCAGATAGAAATAACGGCTTGGATTTAGAGGTTTTGAACGATGCTTGCTTGATGCCTAGCAGACAGAAAAGTTTAGAACCGTCTCTATTTCTAATTGCTGGGTAGCTTTGGGGTGAGGGACAATTAACAGACTGGCACGGTGAAAAATGTGTTATTCTAAAAACGGTGTTAGGGGAAAAGTTACGGGTTTTGTCTCCGCGTGGGTGAGGGGTTTTGAATACTGCCGACCTGCTGCGGCTTGGGTTAAGAGCTATTGTCTTGGGTGATTCTATAACAGTTCGATAGAAACGGGTGTATCTGTCGAATTAAATATTAAAAACTAAACATTAAAAGTTAAAAATTATTCACACTAATTTTTGAGCTTTTAATTTATGGCAATCCTTGCAGGAGTCGTACAAAGATGTAGGGGTAGTGCCTTTCTTTGCCTACCCCTGCCTCATGGGGGCAACCGGGCGTGGGTTTTGCCCCTACAAGAATTACACAAATGATTGAGAATTGCTGTATCATAGTATCTGGTCGCTCACCAATTACTAATGATTTCCAAAGAAACTTTATTTGTTCTGTCTCTATTTCCCTACTTGGGATTTCTCTGGTTTTTGACTCGATCGGGAAAAACACCCCGTTTAGCTCTGATGGGATTTTACGGCACTCTCGTTTTTGTAGCGGTGACGATTCCCGCCGCAATTTACGCAAAAGTTACCTACAACGAGTCACTAGCAAATGTCGATTGGCTTCACGGTTCTGCGGAACTATTCTTAACACTTGCCAATATTTTATTAGTTTTAGGCTTTAGAGAAGCTGTGATTAAAGCCAAAGCATCCTCACAAGAATAAACTTGAGAGGGTAGTCGGGATTAATCCGAAACTTTGATTTGACTAGCGTCTGTTTAGTTGGGCGATATAATTGACATACTGGTGAAGGCGATCGGTGCTAGTGTCAAGTAAACGACTGGCCCAAGAATGTACATTAAGTTGCGAGCGCATTTCTCGAAACACCGCAGCATCTCCGCGATTGTCTAGAGGAAAAACCCAAGCATCAAATTTAGCCGACTTGAGACGGCTAACAGTTCCCTCGCCATCTTGCACCCACAATTGACGGTTAATGCGAAAGGGTTGACAGGAATATTCACCGACAACAATTCCCCCCACAGAAACGCTAGCATCTTCTCCCCCATAGGAAAGTTCTTCCAAAAGGGCTTTGAGGTCATTGAGTTTTTCCCCGTCTTGTACTTGCTGCAGTGTAAGCTTGACAATCACCATTTCTAAAACTTCCACAGGTTTTGTCGATCGTACAACGTTGACTTGTTCCGCCTGCCAATGGTTATTTATTTCCGGTTCCGCCCTCTCGATTTCCTCTTCAACCTGTACTGTTTCAACGGGCTTTGCAGTGTCTACAATTATCTGAATTTCCTCCCCATCTTTCTCAAGTTTTCCACTAATCAGTAATATCGCATTCTCTACAATGTAAGGTTTCACTTGTTCGTAAGCCTTGGGGAACACCACAGCTTTTATTTGAGCTGTCAAATCTTCTAATTGCAAAATTGCCATCGAATCGCCTTTTTTTGTCACTACCAGTTTGATAGCGCTGAGCATGACAATAACTGATACTTTCCCCTTTTTATCTGCTAACTGTTCGAGAGTCACAACATCGGGGTCTTCGTTTACTTGCATGAGAAACTTTAGGGGATGTTCTGACACATAAAAGCCAAGCAGTTCTTTTTCTAAACGCAATTTCTCCTGTTTTTCATAATCTTTTATTAATTTAGATTTTGGCGCGGACTCATAGGTATTGACCGACTTCCCAAAGCTATTCGCACCTAACAAGTCAAAAAGATTACCTTGGCCGCTTTCTCGGTCTCTTTTGCGCTCTTGCGCCCATTTAATCACCCCTTCGAGGTCGTGTACTAATTGATTGCGGTTGTGTTCAATTTTATCAAAAGCACCGCATTGAATTAATGCTTCTAAAGCGCGGCGGTTGACAGAATGGAGATTTACGCGATCGCACAAATCAGCCAACGATTTAAACTTACCCCCTTCCTGCCGCGCAGCCAAAATATTTTCAATGGCCGCTTCTCCCACATTTTTAACAGCAGAAATTCCAAACAAAATTTTATCTTTTGCAGAGCCAGTCATTTGTTTGGGCAGCGGTGTAAAAGTAAGTTCCGAGCTATTAACATCTGGCGGCTCAACCTCAATACCCAGCTTGAGACAATTGGCAATATATTTCTGTACTTTATCCTGATCGCCCCTGTTAGCAGTCAGCAGTGCCGCCATGTATTCTACAGGATAATTCGCCTTTAAATAAGCCGTTTGATACGTGATATAGGCATAGGCCATTGAATGGGATTTATTAAAACAATATTCCGCGAATTGTAGCATCTGCGCGAACAACTTTTCAGCAATTCTTTGGCTAACTCCATTCTTAGTTGCCCCATCGATAAACGTTTCCTTTTGCTTCTGCATTTCATCAGCTTTCTTCTTGCCCATTGCGCGCCGCAGCAAGTCCGCTTGACCCAAAGAATAGCCCGCCAAATCTTGAGCCATCCGCATAATTTGCTCTTGAAAACAAAGGGTTCCGTAAGTCTCTTTTAAAATCGGTTCCAATAGCGGATGATCGTACTCAACAGCTTTACCGTGCTTGCAGTCAATAAACTGAGGAATCAACCCTGCATCCAGCGGCCCGGGTCGGTAAAGTGCCAAAATAGAAGAAATATCATCCAGACAAGAAGGTTTAAGTTTTTTCACGACATCCAGCATTCCAGATGATTCTAACTGAAAAATACCTTCTAAATCTCCTCTTTCTAAAAGTCTATAGGTTTTATCTACATCATCGGGTAACTTTTTGATTCTGCCAAAAGTCTCTTGAGCTCTGCGCTCAATATCAGAAGGTAGCATTTCTGGATCGACAATTAGATTTTGGGTTTGCTTAATATAATCAACAGTTTTTTGGAGCGTTGTTAAATTTTTCAATCCCAAAAAGTCCATTTTTAGCAGCCCCAAAAATTCCAAATCTTCCATGAAATATTGGGTAATCACAGCCCCCTCATTATTCTTTTGCAGCGGTACAAGTTCATCCAAGGGCTCTGAAGAAATTACCACACCTGCCGCGTGAACACCATAGGTTTTGTTGGTTCCCTCAATACGAATTGCCATGTCAATCCACTGACGAACGGGGACTTCAGTACCAGTTTCTGCATTTATGCAAATTGTATTTTCATAGTTCTCTTTAAATTCCAGTGCAGGTGTGTCATCGGAAATCATCACTTTAAGTTTTTCCGGTTTTCCCCTGGACACGGGAATTAATTTTGCCATTTCATCTGCTTTTTTGTAGGGAATACCTAACACCCTAGCAACATCTTTCAAGACAGCTTTTGATGTCATTCTGTTGAAAGTAATAATTTGCGCTACGCGCTCGCTACCATATTTTTCCGTAACGTATTTAATCATGTCGTCCCGCCTTTCTATGCAGAAATCGCTATCAATATCTGGCATAGATTTCCGTTCCGGATTGAGAAATCGCTCGAATAGTAATCCGTGGTGTACCGGGTCTATATTGGTGATTTTGAGGACGTAGGCAACTAGAGAACCTGCGGCAGAACCGCGTCCTGGCCCTACTGGGATCTCGTTGTCTCTAGCATATTTTATGTAGTCCCAAACTACTAAAAAGTATTCCGAAAATCCCATCTGCTGAAGCATTTTCAGTTCGTATTCTAGTCTTTGTTTGTAGACTGGGGGGATTTCATTTCTGGTTCTGGCTTTGAGCCGTTCTAACAGTCCCAGCCAGGATATTTCTTCTACATAAGTATCGGCTGTATGTTCAGGAGGAATTGGAATTGTGGGAATCCGAGCTTCTCCTGTGAGCTCGTATCTCGATACTTTATTTGCGACCTCTAGGGTATTTTCGATCGCCTCTTTGATTGTTTCATCATCCAAATGGTCTCGAAACAGTTGCGCCATCTCCTCTGCGGACTTAAGGTATTCAGTACCGCTGTAGCGCATCCGCTTGTCTTCTTCAATCAGTTTGTTGGTGTTAATGCACAGCAAAGCATCGTGTGCTTCTACGTCGTTGCAGGAAATATAGTGAGAATCATTGGTGGCAATTATTTTAATGTTGAGTTCGCGGGCAATTTTGACGATTTCAACATTAACAATCCGGTCTTCCGGGGAACCGTGGTCTTGAATTTCTATATAGTAATCTTCCCCAAATACTTCTTTATACCATGTGGCTACTTCACGGGCAGCATCTAGCTTGTTTTGCAGAATCATTTGGGGAACTTCCCCGCCCAAACAAGCACTGGTAACAATTAAACCTTCGGAGTATTGTTTGAGCAGTTCCTTGTTGATGCAAGGTCGGGCAAAAATACCTCTTTCTGGCATTCCCTTTAAATGGGAAATTGTGGTGAGTTTGACGAGATTTTTATAACCTTGGGTATTTTTAGCTAAAACAACTTGATGGTATTTTCTTCTACCTCGAACTTTTACTTCAATGTCGCCGTTGACTACATACATTTCATTGCCAATAATCGGCTTAATATTTTTATTTCGGCAAACTTTGATGAGTTCGATCGCCCCGTACATCACCCCGTGGTCTGTAAGGGCGATCGCGGGCATCCCCAATTCCACCGCCCGTTCTGCGAGCTGTTGTAGCTGAGACGCCCCATCTAGCAGGCTATAATCGCTATGAATGTGCAAACCAACGAAGGACATAGGGATTTTAGATTTTAGATTTTAGATTTTAGATTCTACACTATCCGCGTGGCAAAGTGTAAAATAAAAAAACAAACTTTTATGTTACTTTTGAGATAATTTTGCTAGGGGATACGAGGCCGCAGCGCATCAGTTCGCCTCCGCCGTATTTGTTAACAATTATCAATTGTTGAGTTACAAGTTCAAACTTATACGTTAAAATCTTGATTGCTATAGTTAACCCTTTTTTCTCACTCTACACATAGGAAAAGTGGAAATAAGGGATATTGAGGTTTTGAAAAATTGAACGACTTAAATTATTGACAAGCATTTGAAGTTTAAAAAAGCCCTCGGATAACTTAGGAACAGTAAAAACTTATAGCCAAGGTTTAATAAAGTTAAATATTACAAATCGTTGAAGTATTAAACGGAGGTTGTTAAGAATATTCTGACACCCCTTTCCTTTATCCCACCCAGGATGGGATGAAAAATTAGATTCAGATTGTGGTGGTAATTTTAGCAGTTGTTCTGAGTGGAGACTAACCATCAAATAAGCGCTAAAAAAAATCCACCATCTTTCTATTTGTGGATAATTAGTTAAGCGAAAATCTGCCCATCCTAATTCGTTTTTACTTTGCTTCAAACGTATCCCCTCAATAATCCGTGGGTAGCCAATCAAGAGAAATGCTATGACCACAACCGCTTGCTCCCGGTCATCAT